>JAYUCN010000258.1:0-2187 GCA_043740335.1 Planctomycetota bacterium | reverse complement strand
TGAACCAGGAAACCCCCTGACAGAGGAACGCACCGGTCAGGAACAGGGCCAGCCACCAGGGGTAGCCCTTCGCGGTGAGCGTGAGATGGACCAGACGGAACCACGCGGCGAAGTGGAACAGCAGGAAGGCGCGGCACGACAGTTCGCCCCAACGGCCGACCAGCAGCGAGCTCCATGCCGCCTGCGCGGGGAGCAGCAAGGGGTAATCCGGACTGGACCACCAATGGAGAGGATCGGTGAAGAACGCGGGGGCAATGCCGCTGGCGGTGAACAGGGCCTTGCCGTGGAACAGCCAGATCCCCCGAGCATCGGTTTCGATCGCCGGCGTGCGATGCACCAGCATCGCGATGCTGGGGAACAGGGCGATCGTCAGGAGCAGGGAGCCGACCGTTGCGAGCACCACCAAGGCGACGCGCCAGCCGCTCCGCACCCTGCTGGCGTCTGCGCAGGCGACGACCACGGCGATCACGACGACAGCCGGCAGCAGATGGTCGTGTGTCCATGGCACAAAGCCCGTGGAGAGTGTCAGCAGCAAGAGCACGATCTGGCCGGCGAGGTAGCACGCCGACCAGTCCCTCAGGAGGTGGCTTGGCGGCAGCCTGGCCAATCGGATGCAACCCGATCCGACCAGGACGACCAGGACGAAGTAGCTGGTGACAGCCACCCAATCGCCGACGCTCATCAGCGAACCCTGAGAATCCTGACCTGGCCGCGACCGAACACCTGTTCGCTGGGCACGTCGAGTTCCCTACCGGCGTCGAGCACGACGAGGTCTCCGCTCTTCAGCATCGTTGGTTCGTACGGCGTCGGTCGCAAGGGATACGCCATCTCCATGAGTTGCTGGTACACGTGCGGATTCTGGTCGCGATGCAGGGAGTAAACCGGTTGCACAGCGTTCCTGAGCATGCGCACCGCCTCGGGCAGCCCTGGGAACGACTCCTCCAACAACCAGGTTTCCGGGTCCTTGTCTCTGGTCGCCGCTTCGAGCACGAGCGCGAAGGTCCAGTTCCGGTACCAGACAGGTGCCGCCACGATGCCCAGACCGACGACGAGCGCAGCAACGAGGGCACGCCGTAGCATGGCAGCGATCATGATCTCGCACTTCTCCCCGGTCAAGGCGCCGGGAAGGGCCGGTTCCTGGGAGACTCCGGTTCCAGGTGGCGCAAGGTGCGCTCGTCTGATTCTCTTTGCAGCCCCAAATGAGACAGACCCCATGCTCGTGATCTTCGTGCCCAAGGAGACGGCTGCCGGTGAGACGCGTGTCGCCGCCGTGCCGGAGACCGTGAAGGGCATGCTGAAGCTCGGCTTGCAAGTCCAGGTCGAACGCGGTGCCGGTGCGCGCGCCGGCTTTCTGGATGCAGAGTACGAAGCTGCCGGTGGCGCGCTCGTCGACGCCTCGGCGCGCCGCACCGCGGACATCGTGTTCGGCATCCAGGCCCCCACCGCGGCGCAGGCCACAGCCCAGAAGGCCGGGTCGCTCCTCATCTGCACGCTGACTCAGGGCACGCAACTGGAGGCCGTGAAGGCGCTGTGCGCGGCGAGGGTGACGGCGATGGGCCTCGAGTTCATGCCGCGCGTCACGCGCGCGCAGAAGATGGACGTCCTGAGTTCGCAGGCGACGTGCAGTGGCTACCAGGCGGTGCTGCTCGCGGCGGTCGCTCTGCCCAAGATGTTCCCGCTCATGATGACGGCGGCCGGCACCCTGACGCCAGCGCGCGTGCTCGTGCTCGGTGCGGGAGTGGCGGGCCTGCAGGCGATCTCGACGGCGCGTCGGCTCGGTGCGATCGTCGAAGCGAACGACATCCGCCCAGCCGTGAAGGAACAGGTCGAGTCGCTCGGCGCCAGGTTCATCGACACCGGTGCGCCGCCGGACGCCGAGGCGAAGGGCGGCTACGCGAAGGAGACGACGCAGGAGTTCCTCCAGAAGCAGCGCGAGATCCTGACCGGCCGCATCACTGAGGCCGATGTGCTCATCACGACGGCACTGGTGCCGGGCAAGAAGGCGCCCGTGCTCGTGACCGCCGAGATGCGCAAGGGCATGAAACCGGGCTCCGTGATCGTCGACATGGCGGCCGGCCAGGGCGGCAACGTCGAAGGCACGGTGCCCGGGCAACGCGTCGTCGTCGACGGCGTGACCATCCTCGGCGACACCAATCTGCCGGCCCAGGTGCCGGCGGACGCGTCGCG
>JAYUCN010000257.1:0-2194 GCA_043740335.1 Planctomycetota bacterium | reverse complement strand
CTGCTCGTCGGCTGAGCCACCATGCCTGCCCCTCGCCGTTCGCTCGACCTGCTGCTCGTCAATCCCGGTGGCCAGTGCCGCATCTACCAGAACCTCGGCGACAATCTCGCCGCCAAGGAGCCGCCGATCTGGGCCGGCCTGCTGGCGACGCACGCGCGGCACCGCGGTCGATCGGTGCAGATCCTCGATGCCAACGCGCGCGACCTCGATGCCGAAGTCGTGGGGGCCATGGTGGCCGAACTGCGACCGCTGCTGACGGTGGTGGTCGTCTACGGCCACAACCCGAATGCGTCGACGTTCGCGATGCCGGGGGCTCTTGACATCTGCAACGCACTCGCCGAGCACGACCCCGAGGGCAAGGTCATGCTGCTCGGTGGCCACGTCGCGGCCCTGCCTGAACGCACGCTGCGCGAGGAAATGGTCGACTACGTCTGTGGCGGCGAAGGTCCGTACACGATCGACGATCTGCTCGGTGCTCTGCGCGCCGACTACGACGACCCCGAGTTGCACAAGGTGCGCGGGCTCTTGTGGTGGGACGGCGACACGGTGCGCACGAACACCGCGGCGCCGATCGTGCGCGAACTGCCGCAGGAGATGCCGGGCATGGCCTGGGACCTCCTGCCCATGGACCGCTATCGCGCGCACAACTGGCACTGCTTCGGCCGCGCCAGCCGCGAGCCCTATGCGGCGCTCTACACGACGCTCGGTTGCCCGTTCACCTGCACGTTCTGCTGCATCCAGGCGCCGTTCAAATCGGGCGAGGCCGCGGCCGGCTTCGACCCTGCGTTGAACAGCTACCGTCGCTTCGACCCGGACATGGTCGTGGCCCAGATCACGAACCTCGTCGACGAGCACGGGGTTTCGAACATCAAGATCGCCGACGAACTGTTCCTGCTGCACAAGGGCCACGTCGGTCGCATCTGCGACGGCCTGACGGCCCTGAAGGCGGACCTCAACCTCTGGGCCTACGCGCGCGTCGACACATGCCGCGACGAGGCGCTGCTCGCGCGCATGCGGGAAGCCGGCGTGCGCTGGCTCGCGATCGGCATCGAGTCGGCGAGCGAGAAGGTGCGCGCCGACGTCGACAAGGGCTACCGGCCCGAGGCGATCCAGAAGGCGGTCCTGCTCGTGCAGAAGAGCGGCATCCACGTCATGGGCAACTACATCTTCGGCCTGCCCGAGGACGACCTCTCGACGATGCGGCAGACGCTCGACTTCGCGAAGGACCTCAACACCGAGTTCGCGAACTTCTTCTCGGCGATGGCCTATCCCGGCTCGCAGCTCTACCGCGATGCGCTGGCGCGCGGTTGGCCACTGCCGGACAGCTGGGCGGGATACTCGCAGCACAGCCGGAACTGTCTGCCGCTGCCGACCAAGCACCTGTCGGGTCCCGAGGTGCTGTCGTTCCGCGACGCGGCGTTCCGCGAGTACTTCGATCGGCCGGCCTACCGCGAGATGGTGGCGCGCACGTTCGGCCCGGCGGTGGCCCTCGACGTGGAACGCATGGTCGCGCAGCCGCTGGCGCGCGACCACAGCCAGGCCGCGGCGTTGCCCCGGGAACCTGTCGCCGTGCCATGACGACGCCGCTCGTCACGGCGCTCGTCTCGACGTACGCGAGCGAACGCTTCCTGCGGGGCTGCCTCGACGACTTGCTCGCGCAGTCGATCGGCGAACGACTCGAGATCGTCGTCATCGATGCGTGTTCGCCCGAGCGCGAGGGAGAGATCGTGCGCGCCTACCAGCAGCGGCACGAAAACATCCAGTACGTGCGTACGCAGGTGCGCGAGGCGTCGTCGCTGGCCTTCGAACGTGGCACGGTGATCGCGCGCGGTCGCTACCTGACGACGGCGAACGCCGACGATCGCCACCATCCGGAGTTCTTGGCGCGCCTGACGGCCGTGCTCGAACAGCATCCCGAGTTCGGGCTCGTCTACGCCGATTCCCTCATCACGCATCGCGACAACGAGACGTGGCAGCAGAACAGTGCCCGCGCCAAGTACGCGTGGCCCGACTTCACGCCGACGACGGCCCTGTCGTGCTGCCTGTTCGGCGCGCAGCCCGTGTGGCGGTGCTCGGTGCACGAAGTGGTGGGGTCGTGGGATCCCGCGCATCTGTTCGCCAACGACCAGGACATGTTCCTGCGCGTGGCCAGGCACTTCGGTGCTGTGCATCTGCGCGAGACGCTGGGGCTCTT
>JAYUCN010000256.1:0-5385 GCA_043740335.1 Planctomycetota bacterium | reverse complement strand
GCTTCGACGAAGTGCTGGTGGCGCTCGAGAGTGCTGCGGGATGGCACACCGAACGCGTGCAGCGCCCCGTGCTCGTGCTCGGCCGCTTGGACGGGGTGCTGACCGGTATTCGCCAACTCCGACGAACGCGACCCTTGGCGACGGAGACCATCGCCGGACTCCGCGTGCTGACCCTCGCCGAAATGGCGCGCATCAAGGCGTGGTTGCTCGCGACTCGCCACACGGTGCGCACTACCTCGACACCGTCGTCCTGCTCGAACGACTTGGCGAGTCTGGTGCGCGCGCCGCGATGCGGGAGTTCGACGCGATCTACCAACAGCCGAATGGCACATCGTCATTGGCAGAGGTCGTCGAGCGACTCGCGAGCGCAACGCCCGGCGACCGCGCGAGCGTCGATCTGGCCACCTACCGCGGTCTCGTGCTACCCTGGACCGACTGGCGACACCTCGAACAACGCGGCCGCCATTGGGCGCGCGTACTCGCCCCGACCGTGCTGGAGGGCCCTTCGTGAGTGCGCTCGAACGCTCGCCCGCCTTGTGGAACCGCACGCACCTCGACCTGCGAAGCGACGAAATCCTCGCCCAGATCCTCGACCGCGGCGACCTGGCCGATTGGCGAGAACTCTACGTCATGGCGCGCACAGACGCCGGACTGCGCGCCCGCATCCGCGCAACGATCGAACGCGTCCCGTTGCCGCTGCCCCGCTTCTGGCTCGCGCTGCTCGAGCACCTCGGCGAACACGTGGACCTCGGACAACCGTTGCCATCCTATGTCACGGGCACGTGACCGACAGCGCGCCTGCGCCAGCCGATACGCCACCGGGCGATCGTCCTCGCCGCGTGGCATTCCGACTGGACACGCATCGGCCGCAACGGGACGCTGTTCGGCACGTGCCCCGCATCACTCGTCTGCTTTTCCTTGCCGGACTCCTGCCTGGCTGCCATGCGCCGGAGCCGACCATCGCAGTCGCCACTGCGATCGCCGATCCCGACCTGACACAGCGATGTGCCCAGCTCGTCGAGAAGGCACTCGGCGACAATCACGCCATCGAGATCCTGGGCGGGCTCCTCGCGGTCGCTCCCAAACGACTCAGTGGCTCGCCTGGCTACGACGCGGCAGTGCAGTGGGGTCTCTCGACGATGCGCGCGATCGGACTCGAGAACGTGCGCACTGAGCCGTGCATGGTGCCGTGTTGGGTGCGCGGCGAGGAACGTGCCGAGGTCGTCGGCCAGGCGAACCTGCCACTGCGGATCACGGCGCTCGGCGGCAGCATCGCCACGCCCCAAGGCGGCATCGAAGGCGAGATCGTCGAGGTGCGTTCCTTCGAACAGCTGCAGGCACTCGGCGAGTCAGCGCGCGGCAAGATCGTGTTCTTCAATCGGCCGATGCCGCGCGCTCTGCGCCGCCCCGGCCAGGCGTACGGCGAAGCGGTGCCGCAGCGCAGCAATGGCGCGATCGAAGCCGGCAAAGTCGGCGCGCTCGGCGCGATCGTGCGGTCGGTGACGACGGCGATCGACGGTCACCCCCACACGGGGGCGATGAACTACGACGACACGGTGACCAAGGTGCCGGCCGCAGCGATCGCGACGGCCGACGCCGAGACCCTGTCGGCTCTGGCCAAGCAGGGATCGGTGCGTGTCCGGCTCGTACTCGGTTGCGCGACGCACCCCGACGTTCCGGCGGCCAACGTGGTCGGCGAACTTCGCGGCAGCGAGCACCCCGAGCAGGTGGTCGTGATCGGCGGCCACCTCGACGCGTGGGACCTCGGCAAGGGCGCGCACGACGACGGGGCCGGCATCGCGCACGTGCTCGAAGCGCTGCGCTTGCTGAAGGCTTGCGGCATCCAACCGAAGCGAACGATCCGCGCCGTGCTCTTCGCCAACGAGGAGAACGGGTTGCGCGGCGCTCTGGCCTACGCGGCCGACCACAGGAACGAACTGGCGCAGCACACAGCCGCCATCGAGACCGACGGCGGCGGGTTCTCACCCATCGGCTTCTCGTGTTCGCTGCGCGACGAGCAGGCCGAGTCGGTGCGAAGGTTGTTCCTGCCGCTGCAGGACATCGGTGCCGGAACGTTCGCGACGGGTGCTGGCGCCGGTGGCGCCGACATCGGCCCGCTGCACGCGGCCGGCGTGCCGTGCTTCGGGCTGTGGGTCGACGGCCAGCGCTACTTCGACTACCACCACACGGCGATCGACGACCTGGCGATGGTCAATGAACGGGAACTGGCGCTCGGCGCTGCGGTCGTCGCCTATGCCGCGAGCGTGCTCGCCGATCGGTGACCGAGCCCGCGACGAGTGGTCGCCTCAGCGCCCGCCGTACTGCTGCTCGTAGTAGGCCTGGTAGGCGCCACTGCGCACGCGCTCCCACCACGCCTTGTTCTGAATGTACCAATCGACCGTGTTGCGCAACCCCGTCTCGAACGTGTGCCGCGGCGTCCAACCGAGCACCGCCCGCGCCTTGCTCGAGTCCATCGCATACCGACGGTCGTGGCCCGGCCGATCCTTCACGTACTGGATCAACTCCTCACCCTTGCCGACCAGCCGCAGGATCTCCTTCACGACGAACAGGTTCTCGCGCTCGGCGTCGCCGCCAAAGTTGTAGACCTCGCCGCCCTTGCCGTGCTCCATCGCCATCCGGATGCCTTCGCAGTGGTCGAGCACGTGGATCCAGTCGCGCACGTTCTTGCCGTCGCCGTAGACCGGCAGCGGCTTGCCCTCGAGCGCGTTGGCGATCATCAACGGGATCAGCTTCTCGGGAAACTGGAAGGGCCCGTAGTTGTTCGAACAGCGCGTGATCACGCAGTCCATGTGGTGCGTGTGCACCGCGGCGCGCACGAGCAGATCGCTGCCGGCCTTGCTCGCCGAGTACGGCGAGTTCGCCTGGATCGGCGTCTCCTCGGTGAAGTAGCCCCAGGCCCCCAGCGACCCGTAGACCTCGTCGGTGCTCACGTGCACGAAGCGCTTGCACTTGTGCAGACGGCTCTTGTCGAGCAGCACCTGCGTGCCGATCACGTTCGTGCGCACGAACGCCGTCGCATCGAGCACCGAACGGTCGACATGGCTCTCCGCCGCGAAGTGCACGACGATGTCCGGCCGGTGCTCGCCGAACACCTTGTCCATCGCGCCTGGGTCGGCGATGTCGGCGCGCACGAACGTGTTGCGCTGGTGCTTCTCGACGTCGCGCAGGTTCTCGAGATTGCCCGCGTAGGTCAGCGCGTCGACGTTGACCACCTCATGGTCGCTGGCGATCAGCAGCATGCGCACGAAGTTCGAGCCGATGAAACCAGCGCCGCCCGTCACGAGGATCTTGCTCACTCTCGATGCTCCCAGACTTCCGTGTGTGCTGTCATCAGTACTGCTTGCCGCGCAGCGGCCCGCCTGCGGCAGCTTGTCCGGACCTGGCAGCGACCTGCGCTGCTTCGTCGAGGGGCAAGTGCCGCTTGAGTGCATCGACGTAGTGCGGCAGCGCACGACCGCGCACCTTGGCCAACTTCGAAGTGTCGAGCACCGACCAGGCCGGCCGTGCCGCAGGGCGTTTCAACTCGGCGGCCGTCTGGGTGCCGACCGGCACGTGGCCGAGGCCCGACTCGCGCAGGATGTCCACCGCGAACTGGTGCCACGAACAGTGCCCCTCGTTGGCCGCGTGGTAGATGCCACCCTCGGCCCCGGACTCGCACAGGTCGAGCAACGCCTCGGCGAGGTCGTGAGTCATCGTCGGCCGGCCGATCTGGTCGGTGACGACCTTGAGCGGCTGACCGGACTTCGCGCGGTCGAGGATCGCGCGCGGGAAACTCTTGCCGCCCGGACCGAACACCCAGCTCGTACGCACGACGTAGAAGTCGGAGCGACCGTGCGCGAGCACGGCCTCTTCGCCGAGCCGCTTGCTCGCCCCGTAGACCGACAGCGGTTTGCAGATGGCGTCGACGGCGTAGGGTACACCGGCCGACGCACCGTCGAAGACGAAGTCCGTGCTCACGTAGACGACGCCGGCCCCCACCTGCGCCGCGGCTTCGGCGACCCACGCCGTGGCGAGGCCGTTGATGCGGTAGGCGGCGAGCGGTTCCTGCTCGCAGCCGTCGACGTTCGTGATCGCGCCGCAGTGCACGACGAACCGCGGCTGTGCCTGGCCGATCACGCGCACGATCGCCGCGCGCTGCTCGAGCGGCATCTCCTGCAGATCGACGCCCGTGACCGTGCGCCCACGCTGCGCGCTACGCGCGACGACAACGCGGCCCAGCTGCCCCAGTGCACCCGTCACCAGATAGTCGAGTCGGCTCATGACGAGAACAGGCTCACACGTCCATGCGGTTGGCGCCGTTCTCGCGGATGAGCGTCGCCGAACGATAGAGCGACTCGAAGGTACCGGCATCGGTCCACCAGCCCTTCAACACGTCGCACGTGAGGTTGCCTCTGCGCAGGTACTCGTTGTTCACGTCGGTGATCTCGAGCTCGCCGCGGTTGCTCGGCTTCAGCGTGCGGCAGATGTCGAACACGGCCGGGTCGTAGAGGTAGATGCCGATCACGGCGAGGTTGCTTTCGGGCGCCTTCGGTTTCTCGACGATCTTCAGCACCTTGCCGTCCTTGACCGTCGCGACGCCGAACCGTTCCGGATCGTGCACTTCCTTGAGCAGGATCTTGGCGCCGCCGCCCTGCTGCTTGAAGTCCAGGACGGCCTTCTTGATGGTGCCCTCGATGATGTTGTCGCCGAGCACGACGCAGATCGGCTGGCCCTCGGCGAACGCCTCGGCCAGTTTGAGTGCATCGGCGATGCCACCTTCGCCTTCCTGGTAGGCGTAGTTGAGTCGGCGCAGGCCGAAGTCCGAACCGTTGCGCAGCAGCTGGAGGAAGTGCCCCGCCGAATTGCCGCCCGTGACGATGAGGATGTCCGTGATGCCGGCGTTCACGAGACACTGGATCGGGTAGTAGATCATCGGCTTGTCGAAGACCGGCAGCAGGTGCTTGTTGGTGATCTTCGTGAGCGGATAGAGACGGCTGCCGAGGCCGCCGGCGAGGACGACACCTTTCATGCGGGACCCTTCATGGGGACTACGGGGCGGATTGGTTCCGGTACCAGTCGAATGTTCGCTGCAGACCTTCGGCAAAACCGATGCGCGGAGCGAACCCGAACAGCTGTTTGCAGCGCGCTACGTCGGCGAGGGAGTGCATCACGTCGCCGGTGCGCGGTGGCGCGTGCACGGGCGCTGGAACGTGCTCGAGGCCCAGCCGTCGTTGTGCGATGGCACGCAACTGTGCATACAGATCGAGCACGGTGGTTGCTTGCCCATACGCGAGGTTGACGGTCTCACAGCCCGCGCTGCTGGCGTCGAGGCACTGCAGCACGCCTTCGACCACGTCTGCCACGTAGGTGAAGTCGCGCGCCTGG
>JAYUCN010000255.1:0-2195 GCA_043740335.1 Planctomycetota bacterium | reverse complement strand
GCCCGTGCGCGTCACCGAGGCGCTCGCGCATTCGGTGGTCGGCGAGATGCTTTCGGGGACCGAGGCCCAGGAGGGAGCCTTCGATCCGGTCGAGGCAGCGCAGCCGTGAACGTCGACGCCCTGATGCAGCAAGCGCTGGGCCTGGCGCAGCGGGGCCGCGGCGAGGTGGAACCCAATCCGCGCGTCGGGTGTCTGTTGCTGCAGGACGGGGAGGTCGTCGGTCGCGGTTGGCACGAGTTCTTCGGCGGGCGGCACGCCGAAGCGATGGCGCTCGAGGAGGTGGCGCACGCGGGGAGGCGGCCCGACACGGCGGTCGTGACGCTCGAGCCATGTTCGACGGCGAAGGGTGCGGACGGCAAGCAGACCGAGCCGTGCGCGCAGGCGCTGCTCGCGGCGGGCGTGCGGCGCGTCGTCATCGGCAGTGTCGATCCCGATCCGCGGCACCGGCGGCAGGGCATCGCGCTGCTCGAGCAGGCGGGCGTCGAAGTTCTCGACGGCGTGCTGGCGACGGCCTGCGATGCGAGCAACGAGCCGTTCCGCAAGTGGCTCTCACTCGATCGGCCGTGGATGTTGTGCAAGTGGGCGATGACCCTCGATGGCAAGACGGCGGCGGCGAGCGGCGAGGCGCGCTGGATCTCGGGGCCGGAAGCGCGGCGCCGCACGCATGAGCTGCGCGCGCGGTCCTGCGGCGTGATGGTGGGGTTCCGCACGGCGCAGATCGACGATCCGGAGTTGACCGTGCGCCACGTCGAGGGCAAGCAGCCCGTGCGGATCGTGGTAGACCCGCTTGGAGAGATCGACGACGACAGCAATCTGGTGCGTACGGCGCGGCAGGCGCCGACGTGGTTGCTCGCGGCGGAGGAAGTCGACCCGCGGCGCAGCGGGCATCTGCAGGACCTTGGCGTCACCGTGATCCATGTCGGTACGGCCGAAGGGCCGCGGCGGCTGCATCTGGGGCAAGCGTTCCAGGAACTGCGGCGGCGCGGGCTGCGGCGGGTACTCGTCGAAGGCGGCGGCGGGCTCGTGGCGCAGATGTTCGCATGGAACTGCGTCGACCAGGTGCTCGCGTTCGTGGCGCCGAAGATCATCGGCGGGAAGTTGTCGCCGTCGCCCGTGGCGGGGGAGGGGCGCTCTTTCATGGCCGAGGCGTGGCGGCTGCACGAGGTGAAGTTCGAGGCGTGCGGCGAGGACCTGGCGGTGTCGGGTTTCGTGTGATGGCGGACCGGACGCGCAGTTGCCGGATCGCGCCTCGGCAGCCACACTGTGCCGACGATGGACTACGCTCGCCTGCTCGCACCACGAGCCCCCGAACTGGCGCGCCTCGCCCGCGAGCTGTACGGTCGACGGCCGGATTTGCGTGCGGCCTTCCCGGATCCAGAGGCGGCCGACTTCCGGCAGTGGCTCGGCGTCAACGGCGTGCTTGAGGACGAGCGCATCGCGCGCTTCTACCCGCCGATCCCACCTGAGCCGCTGCGTTCGACGGCCTGCGGTGGCCCGACGATCCAGTCGCACCTCTTCACGGGCGCCGAGGACTTCCGGACGGTCGCCGAGCTGTTCGAAATCTTTTCTGGACGGCCGATCCAGTCACTGCAGAGCGTGCTCGACTTCGGCTGCGGCTGCGGTCGCTTGCTTCGTTGGTTCGCCACGACGCTGCCGACGGCGCGCCAGAGCGGCGCCGACGTGCGCGCCGCCAGCATTGTGTGGTGCCGGCAGAATCTGCAGGGAACGTTCCTCGCCAACTGCACGGTGCCGCCGCTCGATCTGCCGGACGAGGCATTCGAACTGACGATTGCGCTGTCCGTGTTCAGCCACCTCAACCTCGACCAGAACGTCGCCTGGCTGCGTGAACTGGCGCGTGTCACACGGCGCGACGGCCTGCTGCTGGTGACGACCCACGGCGCGTTTGCGCTGGCTGCGTGCGCGCGGCACGTGCACCTGCAGAACCTGCTCGAGATGACAGCCGACGAGGCGCGTGTGGCGCTGCGCAACCTGCACCGCGATCGGTTCGTGCACGTTGGCATGCCGGTGGCGACGCTGCGCGCGGCCGAGGGTGTCGCTGCCGACTACGGCCAGGCGTTCTTCAGCGAACAGTTCGTGCAGGAGCGCTGGAGCGAGTTCGTCGAAGTGCTCGGGTGTGTGCCGGTGGCGTTGAACCTGTTCCAGGATTTTCACGTGCTGCGCCCGCGCCGCTGAGA
>JAYUCN010000254.1:0-2195 GCA_043740335.1 Planctomycetota bacterium | reverse complement strand
TAGACGACTCCTTCGATGAGTTCGGCCTTCTTCAGGTCCGGCATCGCGGCGTAGCGCCGTTCGAACTCGTCGCGCGTGAGCTTGTCACCAGCGGAGAGCACGGGAACGCGGGGAGATGTCGTCATGAGGATTGCCATGCCCATGGGGGAATGGCGCGCGCAACAATCTACACGAAATCGCGCAGGACGATGCGATCCCGACCTCACTGCGGCACGGCCTTCACTGCGCCGTCGCCGGTGCCCTTGCGACTGTGCACGAGCAGGGTGTGGCGACCGGTGTGCGACGCGCGGTAGGCGACGAGCACGTCACCGCCGATACCGCCGCCTTCGCACTGAAAGCCCGCGTCGCCCGCGGGATCGAGCACCGTGAGTCCGGCGTCGAACGCCTGGCTGCGCACCGACAGCCAGACTTCCTGGCCGGATTACAGGTCGAGATGCAGGTAGGTCGTCTCGCCCGCGCCGAGCTTCACGGTCGCCTTCCCGTCGGGCTGCAACAGCGGCACCTCGAGGGGCTCGACCAGGACGGTGAACTCACCGCCACCGATGCCGGAGCCCGCCGACCGTACGAGCACCCGGTAGGTTCCGGTTGCGGGCACGAGGAACGTGTGGCTCGGATTGCGATCGAGCGGGGCGCGATCGTCGGCCTTCGCGAACACGTTGCCGTGCACGTCCAACAGGTCGAGCCACCCGTCGAAGGCCGTGCTGTCCAGCGACACGCGCAACAGTTGTCCACTCGTGAGCGCGAGGCGGTATTGCGCGCCGTCGCCGACCTCGAGCCGACCCGACGTGCGCTTGCCCACCGCAAGCTCGCGGTCCGGCCGACGCACCGCGACGTGGTAGCTGGCGGCAGTACTGTTCGTGTTGCGGAGCCGCAGTTCGAGCGTGGCATCGCGTCGCGCGAAGTAGTAGCGACGAACCTGGCCGCCCTTGTCGAAGTGGCCGGTACCGACGAAGGCGGGCCCATCGCGCGTCGGTGCCACGTCGACGAGGTCGTTCGCGAGTGGAACATCCCCCATGAGCACGTCGACCACGAAGGCCTCGCCCGACCGCACGACCACGCGCCAGTGATCGAGACCGAAGGGCGCTGCCCGTTCCTCACGTGGGGCGTCCAGGCTCAGGTCGTTGCGCCGCGCCAGCTGCGTGAGGGTCTGGCACTTCTTGCCCTCGGGTCCTTCGACGCGCACGAAGTAGTCGCCGGTCGCCGGCGCGCGGTAGCCGCCAAGCGTCTCGGCGATCGGGTTGCGCATCGCGTCGAGCATGCACGTGACGCGGCCGTCGCCCAGCGTGGTCGGCACGAGCACGTCCCCCTTCTCGATCGCGATGCGGTAGTGCCACCACTGTTCGCGGCCGAAGGTGTGAGACGCCTCGGCGTTCGTGCCGAGCGGCTCGGTGCGGAAGCGATGCAGGCGGTAGCTGTAGAAGCCGCCGCCGCTGCCTTGGAACGGCCGCACGCGGAACTGCATGGCGCCCTTCCGCGGCGCGCGCAGCCACAGTTCGCTGTGCGTAGAAGCGCCGTCATCGGTGCCGAGCACCGTGCCCTGGTCGTCGAGGAAGTCGAGCACCGGATCGAAGGCGCTGCTGTCGACGCGGCACCAGAGCATCTCGTCGGCATCGACATCGAGCTTCCACGTGTCGGCGAAGCCGGGCGTCAGCAGCTTCTGCTCTTCGTAGTCCCGGCCGGGCACGACCGTGGTGACCGCCCCCTGCGGCGGCGTCGCGAGCGCGGAAGTCAGTAGTGCCAGGGCGACGGGAAATGAGCGGATCGTGGTCATTGGTTCCTCGCCCCGAGAGACGCCCGTATCTGGCGGACCTTACGAGAATCTCACGAACGCCGAGTCAGCGCCGCGTCGCGCGGAACGCGACGACCACCTCGTAGGCCGGATCGTGGTCCGCGAGCGCTGCCGCGGTCACTTCCTCGCGCCCGAGGCCCTGCAGGAAGGCCGTCGCCGCGAGCACGTTGCCGAAGGCCCGCACCTCGACGGCCGCAATCTCGAAATCCTCGGCCAGCAGGCGCCGCACACCTGCACTCGTGAAACGCCAGAACTCGCCGAAGGCCGCCGCATCGGTCGGACTCTGCATGGACACCGCGGGCACGGTGCCGAGCAGCAGGCCGCCAGGTGCCAGCGTGCGATGCAGCGTGGTGATCGCGGCGCGCACGTCGAACACGAACTGGAGGACCTGTGTGCAGATCACGCA
>JAYUCN010000253.1:0-2196 GCA_043740335.1 Planctomycetota bacterium | reverse complement strand
CTGCTCGCTCGACGACTTCTACGCCGACCTGACCGGGGTGCCGCTGCGCGTCGAGCAGGCCCTCGCCGACGCGACGAGTACGGACGGCGAACGTTCGCTGGTGGCGTTGTGCCGTGAGCTGCGGGCGCAGGTGCGCGCCGAGACCGGGTTGTCGGTGGCGCAGGGAATCGGCAGCACGCGCACCGTGGCGCGGCTGGCGACGACGAAGGCCAAGCCCGGTGGCATCTGTGAGGTGGCGAGCGGCCGTGAGCTCGAGTTCCTTGCCGATTTTGCGCCCGACGCCGTACCCGGCATCGGGCGGAAGACTGTCGAACTTCTGCATCGGGTCGGCATCACCTCGGTACGCGAGTTGTGGGCCGTCGATCGCGAACTGCTGCGGCAGAGCCTCGGTGCGCGCGGCGAGGAGATCTGGCATCGTTGCCGCGGTCTCGACGCGGCGCCGGTGGTGGCGACGCCGACCTTGCGCAGCATCTCGCGCGAAACGTCGTTCGAACCGCGCGTCGATGCAGAGTCGCAGCAGCGACCGTTCCTGCGCTCGATGCTCGCCTACCTGCTCGATCGCGCCACGAGCGAACTGCGGCGCCAACAGTTGCTGGCGCGCACCGTGCAGGTGCGGCTGCGCCACGTCGACGGGGTCGCGGACGAACGCGCGCGCACCGTGCCGGAAGCCACGGACCGCACCGACGCCTGGATGGTGGTCGCGGCAACGTTGCTCGACGAACTGCTCGGGCGGCGCGTGCTCGTGCGCCTCGTCGGCGTCACGCTGTCGTCGCTGGCGCCAGTACGTTCCGTGCAAGGACGGTTGTTCGAGGACGGCGGTGCTGGCCGGCGACGCCTGTTCGCCGCCGTTGATGCCGTGCGTGCACGGCACGGGTTCGGTGCCCTCGTCGTCGGTGGAGCGGCTGGCTTGCTCGGCCAACTGCCGCACGGACCGCACGGCTTCCGTCTGCGCACGCCGTCGCTCACGAAGTAGCGACCGCAGTGCTTCGCCTCACGAGGCCGTCGCAAGCTCGAGTCGCCGCAGCACGGTGTCAGCATCGAGCCCTTGCACGACGACGACCTTGCGTGGGTTGCCGTGGCCCGTCCGCACCTGTACGGCGCGCCCCGGCACACCGAGGGCCGCGGCCAGCACCTCACAGAGGCGCACGTTGGCCTTGCCGTGCTCGGCCGCTGCTGCGACCTGTACCTTCAGGGCGGTGCCGATGACTCCCACGATGCGGTCGCGCGAGGCACCAGGCACCGCCTTGACGGCGAACTGCACGCCAGAAGCCAAGGCGCGCACCGGCAGGTTCATGGCAACACGGCGACCACGTAGCTGTGCGGGTGGTCGGCCAGCAACTTCTCGAGATGGCCCGCCGCGGCGAGGTTGCGCCGTTCGGACAACGCGCGCAAGCCGGCGGCGAGCCGTTGGCCCGCCTGCAGTTCACTGTGCATCGCTTTCACCCACGGCTCGTTGTCCTGCTCGGGCAACCGCCAGAGCAACTGCTCGAACAAGCTTTGGCCCAGCCGGTAGGCACCCGTGCCCGTGCCTGAGGCATCGTCGTCGTGCAGACGTTCCAGGTAGGCTCGCCCCGCCACGCCGTGCGCGCACAGCGCGACGAAGCCGAGGAAACACTCGCGGGCACCGGCCGGTGCGGAGCCGATCTGCTCCGCGAGTCGGGTCCAGGCTTCGAGCGACAGCTCCGCGGTCGGTTGCAGCTGTTCCTTGGCCGCGCGCTTGTTGGGATCGACGAGGGCCAACTGTCGACCGGCGCGATCCCAACGCGCGACCTGCATCGTGGCGCCATCGCCCACTGCCAATTGCAATTGGTTGGCCAAAGCAGCGCGGTCGATTGCTTCGACGAAGGTGTTGGCATGCAAAGCAGCGGTCGCCAATCCGGCGGCGCGTTCCGCGGCCGGTGTGCCCGGCAGAGTGTTCGCGAACCGCGTCGCTGTCGCCGCCGCCGCCGCGAAGTCGAAGCGCTGCAGATTCGCGCCAAGGCCATCCGGTGCCTGGAAGAGCGCATGGTATTGCAGCCAGAGCGACTCACCGAGTTCGCGCGCCATGCCGGCGAGCGCCGAGCGCGCGGCTGCGACATGGGACTTCTCCGTCTCCAGGTCGGCCAGCAGCTCGGGTGGCCACAGCCCGGCCTTCTCGACGGTCGCACCGTAGGCTTCGGTGGCCGCCGCCATGGCCTTGTCGTCCTTGGCGGTGAG
>JAYUCN010000252.1:0-13212 GCA_043740335.1 Planctomycetota bacterium | reverse complement strand
TCAGGATGCGGTCGTGGTAGCGGTCTGCGAACACGGCGCCGCGGTGGCTCCAGAGCTTGTTCAGGGCCTTGGCGATGCGGATCGCGAGGCCTTGCAGGCCTCGCGACAACGCGCGGCGGTCACTTGCTTCGACGAGGAAGTGCAGGTGGTCGTTGAGCACGGCGTAGTGGGTGAGGCGGAAACCGCCGCGGTCGCAGCCCGCTGCGAAGGCGCCGCGCAGCGCGGCGTATTCGTTCCGGCTACGCAACCGGGGCAGCCCGCGGCACAGCTTCAGCGTCACGTGCGCCGGAAACCGTGCCGCCAGCAGCGCGCGCGGCCCGTGGCCGACGCCGGCCTTCTCGCCCTTGGGCTTTCTGCCCGCACCTGCTCGGCGGCCGCCGTTCGGGCGGAACGGAAGCACGCCTTGCTCCTTCCTCTTCTGGGGTGTGCGAGTGCGAGAGGTCATTGTGATTCCGCAGATATTATGGTCGTGGTGGCACGGCGTCAAGCCGTGTTCGTCGAATGTTCGGCCGCTTCCTGCGCGGCAATGCCGCCACCAATTGGCCTCGCACTCCCCAAGTTCACGACGAGCGGGCCCTCGACGCCCCTGGCGGCATTCCTGGTGTTGGCGGCACGCGTCGTCGATGACGTCCATGATCGCCACCCTTCGCCAACCAACGCCAGTCTGTCGTGCTTGGTTCTGCGGGCAAGGCCTGCGTTGGGGGCCGAGCAGGCCCGCGTTGCGTGCGGCACCAGGAATATCTGGAGGCGCTTGCCCCCGGTCTGCCACTTCCTGGTATGCGAACACGAACACTCGTCAAGGTGCTGTGCGGTTGGTTCCTGACCGCCCTGCCTCTCTCTGCCCAGGAACTGGCGTGGCGCCTGCCGCCACTCGGTGCGGCCGAGTTCCGCCGCGACTGGCACGCGAGTGCCAGCGAAGCAGGCCACACGGCGGCTGCGGCAAGGGCCTTGCCGGCGACCGGCAAACTGCCCGAGAAGTACTTGCACCGCCTCGCCCCGGCTCCGTGGTTGTGCCAGGGCGAACTGCGACCCGACCAGCGCGCCAGCGGCGATCCGGTGCGCGACCTGCGCGATCTCATGCGCGCGATCGCCTTCGATCTCGGCAACCGCAGCAGCGTGCGGACCCGGTTCCCGCGGCTCGTGCCGTTCGGCGACGTGACGGTGTCGGGCAGTTGGACCTCGCTCACAGCCGATGGCACGCAGTCGCTGCGCGCCACGATCTCGGCCCGACCGCCGGCTCCGACCCACGGCGAACTGCACGGCACGGCCGAACGGCTGCGCGTGTTCTGCCCCGCGGACGCAGACGGCAGCCTCATCATGGAACGGCGCCTCGATCTCGCGAAGGGGCTCGTCACGTCCTTCAGGTCCAGTGTAGACCTCGTCGTCGACGAAGGCGACAAGGCCTTCCGCCGCCTCGTCGTCGCGGACCACCAGGACCTCGTCGCCGTGCGCGAGAACCAGGACTTCGACTTCCGGAAGCGCGTTGCCGCCGCGATCACGGCGGGCACAGGCTTCGTGCGCGAAGCCATCGACGAGAAGAAGTCGTTCCTCGTCGACGGCGGCGCCGACGAACGCAACTACGGCGGCGGCCGCCTGGCGCTCGGCCTGCTCACGCTCGTGCACGGCCGCTGCCCGCCCGACGACGCCGTGCTCGCGCACGGCTTCGACGACTTGCGCCGCCGTCGCCTCGAGGACAGCTACTCGCTCGGCGTGGCGCTCATGGCGCTGGCCGCGCGCCACGCTCCCGTCGGCGAGGCCGAACGCATCCGCAACGGCACGCTCGAAGCACCTACGCTGCGCAAGCTCGACGACCGCGAGCTCAAGGTGGCGCAGAAGTGGGTGAAGCAACTGCTCGGCAACGTCGACCCGCGAGCCGACGCGACCAAGGTGCTGCGCTTCAACTACACCGCCGGCCCGCGCTACGATACTTCGCTCCAGCAGTACGGGTTGCTCGGTTTGTGGGCAGCCCACACGTGTGGCCTCGAGCTTCCGTCTGGCGCGTTCGCGGCGGCCGCGCGGCATCTGGTCGCGGTGCAGTGTGCGCCGTGCGGTCGTCTGCCGCTGCGCCTTGCGACCTACGCGCAGTTGCGTGAGGTGGCAGGCACGGACGAACCGCCGCGCGTGCCGGAACAACGGGCGGCGGTGCGGGGCTTCTCGTACCAGGAACCGACCGAGCCGCCATTCGGGTCGATGACGAGTGCCGGCATCAGCGGCCTCCTGCTCGCGCGCGCCGGTATTCTGGCCGAGGGCGAACCTGACCGCGCGCTGGTCGCGCAGATCGACGACGCCGTGCGCGACGCGTTCGCGTGGCTCGGTGAGGAGTTCTCGGTGCGCAGCAATCCCGGCTTCGCAGAGCGCGCCGACCATCACTGGTACTACTGGCTCTACGGCCTCGAACGCTCGTGCGAGCTCGCGTCCGTTGCCCGTCTGCAGGATCGCGACTGGTACTACGAAGGGGCGCTTCAGCTCTTGGCACAGCAGCAGTCGAACGGCTCGTTCCGCGCCGAGCATGCGAGCAGTCTGCTGTTCGACACGACGTGCTTCGCCGTGCTGTTCCTCGCCAAGTCGACGGCTGCGGCCGCGGTCACGGGGCGCTGATCGTCCGGGCCGTTGCGCTGCAGTCGGGTGAACCGCAGTGCCAGGCCAAGTGCGGTCGATATGCTGCGGCGCCGCCTCATGAGCCAGAGCCTTCCCACTTCGTCCGATCGCCTGCGAGGGGTTGTGCGCCTCGCGGTGGTGGCGCAGGTGCTGCTCGTGGTCGCAGGGTTGCGCCACCATCTCGCATGGGGCGAGTCGCCGCGGTTGCCGTTCTCGCTGCGACCGTGGCTCGATGCCCTCGAGACGGGCTGTCTCGTCGGCTTCGTCTGGTTGGGCACGCGCGCGTGGTGGCGAGGCATGGCCGGCGTCGATCGCGACGCTCCGGCGCGTCGTCTCGTCTGGCTCAGCGTGCCGATCCTGTTGGCCGCGATGCTGGTGCCGCCGTTCCTGTCGATGGACGCCTTCGACTACGTGATGCGCGGCCGCGTGCAAGCTCTGCACGGCGGCAATCCCTACGTGCAGGTTGCCGCGGACTTCCCTGACGATCCGTTCGTGGCCTACGGCGACGCCGCGTGGAAGAGCTTCCCGCTGCCGTACGGCCCGGTGCTCGCCAACGTGCAGGCCGGAGTCGCATGGCTCGCGCATTGGTTCGAGTCGCTGCCGAGACCGGGCGAACTCATCATCGCCGTGCTGCTCTTCAAACTTCTGTTCGCCGCTGCCTTGCTGGCCTCGGCGCTGCTCGCGCGTTCCGTCGCCGCCGTCCTGCGCCCCGGCAGCGAGAACCGCAGCTTCGTCGCGATCCTCTGGAATCCGCTGCTGCTCGCGGAAGGCGTGGCCAACGCGCACAACGAGCCGCTGGTGCTCGTGTGTCTGTTCGCAGCGCTGGCGACAGCTTGCACGGGACGGGCGGCGACTTCGGTGTTCGCACTCGGCGTCGGCGTGCTGACGAAGATCGTGCCCGTGCTGCTGCTGCCGCTCTGGTGCGTGCACGCGCTGCGCCAGCGTCGCACGGTTGCCTGCGGGCTCGGCCTGCTCGCGACGGCGGCCTTCGCAGGGGTCTTCTATTGGCAGTTCTTCCGCGTCGAAGGCTCGCTGCAATTCCTGCGTCGGCAATCGGAATTGCAGGGCGGCAGTCTGCTGTGGGGCTTGCAGAATGTCACCGGCATCGGCTTTGGCACGCTGCTCACGATCGGCCGCGTGCTCGTCGTTCTGCTGCTGGCGTCGGAGGCCTTGCGGCTGTGGAAGCGCTCCGAGCTGGAGGTGCTGGTGCGCGCCACCGCGGTCGTGCTGGCGGCACTCGTTGCCTTCGGTGTCACGCTGTTCGGGCCGTGGTACCACGTCTGGTGGGTGCCCGTGGCGCTGCTGCTCGGACACGGCTACCTGTATCGCGTGGCCTGCATCGCGACCGTCACCGCACCGCTCGGCTACATGCTGTGGACGGGCTTTCGCCGGCTCGACGAACCGGCGCAGTGGACCATGTGGTGCATGGGCCTCTTGGTGCCGGCGCTCGGTGGCGTGCTCTGGCGCGGCCACGTGTTGCCGCCCGTGAACGAACGCGCTGCCGCCGGTTGACCGACCGCGTGGTTGCTACTTGTCGTGTTGCGCCTCGAGCCAGCGCTCGACTTCGATCGCCGCCATGCAGCCGGTGCCGGCCGCGGTCACGGCCTGGCGGTAGAAGCTGTCCTGGCAGTCGCCGGACGCGAACACCCCCGGAATGTTGGTCGCCGTCTTGCCGGGCACGGTCTGGATGTAGCCTTTCGCGTCGAGGTTCAGCACGCCCTTGAACAGCTGCGTGTTCGGCACGTGACCGATGGCGAGGAAGAGTCCGTCGGCGGGCACCTGCTTCTTCGCACCGGTCTTCGTGTGCGTGAGTTCGACGCCCGTGACCTTGCCCTTGCTGACGTCGAGCACGTCGGTGACGTTCTGTTCCCAGAGCATCTCGATCTTCTTGTTCTCCAGGGTGCGCTTCTGCATGATCTTCGACGCACGCAGCGCGTCGCGGCGCACGACGAGGTTCACCTTGCTCGCGTACTTGGTCAGGAAGTTCGATTCTTCGCACGCCGAGTCGCCGCCGCCGACGACGTAGACGACCTTGTTCTTGAAGAAGAAGCCGTCGCACGTCGCGCACGCCGAGACGCCGCGCCCTTGCAGGGCCTTCTCGTTCGGCAGGCCGAGGTACTGCGCGGCCGCACCCGTCGAGATGATGAGGGTCTGCGCTTGGAAGGCCTTGCCGCCGTCGGTCTTGACGGTGAACGGGCGCTTGCTGAGGTCGACCTCGGTACCCGCTTCGTCGTGGATGATGGTGCCGAAGCGCGCCGCCTGCTCCTTGAACATCTCCATGAGTTCGGGCCCCATGATTCCCTTCGGGAAGCCCGGGTAGTTCTCGACGTCGCTCGTGATGGTGAGTTGGCCGCCGGGCTGGCGGCCGGCGAGGAGGACCGGGGCGAGGTTGGCGCGCGCGGCGTAGATCGCGGCGGTGTAGCCAGCGGGGCCGGAGCCGAGGATGAGGGTCTTGAGAAGTTCGGTCATGGCGGGGGGATCGAAAGGTAGCGCATGCTACGAGACGGCTGGAACGAGTTTCCTTGGGCTTGGCGACGGGGGTCGGCGTCGTGCACTCGCCGTGCGCCTCGCGCGGTTCGAGATCATGGAGGGGTCCCTCGATGCGACGGTGGTGCGCGGCGGTGACGCAGCCTTCGACCGCATCGTGCAACTGTTGCTGGCCCGCGGTCGTACTCGGGGTCGTTTTCGCCCGGCATGCCCACGGCGGACCTGAACATTTGCGTGCCGTCGTGCGGGATCGCGACGGACACTGCGTCGAGATAGTGCAGGCGGAACGGACCGATACGAGATCGTCTCGGACTCCGTGATCCTGGCGACTTCGCCCCCTGCGACTTACCGAGGCGGCTGCGCTAGTTCGTGCTGGCGGATCCGGTCGTAGTCCGCGGCCGTCAGTTCACGCGGCACGAGCTCTTCGTGTGCACCCGCGCCCTCGACGACCTCGACGTGGAGCCCAGCCGTCGCCACGAGATCGACGACGAGACGCCCGTACTCACGCACGACCACGAACTCGGCGACCCGCCCGCCGTCGTTCGGGTCTGCGACCTGCACGCGGAACTCGCCCTTCCCATTCGTTGCCCCGAGCACCTGCAGCGGAAGCCTGCCGGCGATGCGTTCCCACGGCATGGCGTCGAGCGCCGCCGCCGATTCCGTGGTCAGCAGTTTGCGGCAACCCGCCGTGTCACGGTGCTGCAGCGCGTCCTGGAAGGCCACGAACGTGGCCGCGGCATGGGCCGTGTCGGCATCGTCAGCGCACCCCGGGATCACGGCGAGGAACGCGACGACGAACCAGACGCAGGATCGCATGTCGAGAAGATCGGCATGTCGCAGTCCGGGACTGGAGTTCGCATGCAGTTCCATGACCGATGCCTCGAGCAGACGAGTGCACGGAACTGGATTGCCACTCGCGGCCAACCGACCGCCGATCCTGAGCCGCGACCATGGGACGGCCTCGGATACAAAATGATCGCTGCCCGCAAAGGCAGGAACCAGGCGGCTTCCGCGACTTCGACATGGCTTTGGATTGCCTGCCTCGATTCCCGACCACGGCCGTCGTCGCGGCCGACATCACCGTGCCGGGAGTGGTCCACGCAAGCGGTCAGCTCTCACGACCGGCATACTGACCGCATGCCGTCGCTGTGTTCGTGGGCTCCTGTTGTCGTGCTGGCTGCCGCCATGGTCGCCATGCCCGCGCAAGCCGTCGGCGAGGTGCGGCGGCCGACGTTCGTTCGGGTCGTGACCGCCGCGGGTGACCCATTGGCCAATGCCGTGGTCACGTTCGCCGGCTGCCAGCCGCACCTCGGTTCCGCGGCTGGCCCTGCGGACGTGCTGCTGATCCAGAGTGATGCGCGCGGTCGGGCCCAGGCCAAACTGCAGGCAAGCTCGTGTTACGTCGCGTGGGCGGTCGGTCCGCCGGACGCCGAAGGGCACGGTGTGCTGTCGTCGGTGCAGGGGTTCTTTGCGGCCGGCGCGCTCGTCGAGCTGTGCTGCGACCTTCCGTACGCGCCGAGCCATCTCCAGATCACGGGGGCCGAGCCGTGGCACGCGCTCGGACCGCTGCAGTACTTCCTGCTCACGCAAGCACCTGGCTCCGAGACCGCACTCGTGGTGGATGCCGATGGCACGATCCCTTTGCCGCCGGGCCCACCGTCCGTGATCGAAGTGCGCTCGCACGACGGCCAACCGCTCTGGAGCACCTCGGGAACGAGCGGGGAACTGGCGATCCCGCCGCCGCAATCGCTGCGCGTGCGCGTGATCGACGAGAACGGCGCGCCCCTCGCCGGAGCGTCCGTGCGCCAGCGCGTCGTTCGACTCCTGCCGTGGCGCAACGATGGCCTCGGTGGCGTCGTCGAGGATCGCTACCGCGAACTGGCCCAGGTCGATGCCGACGGTCGGGCCGTCGTGCAGGTGCCCTACCTGAGAGACCCCCTGAAGGAGCAGACCCACGGCGATCTGCTCCTGTTCGCGGGCACTGCCGGCAGGCCGCCCGTCGCCGGTGGCGTCTTCAATCGTTCGCTCTACCAGGACGATCACAAGGTCGACAAGGCGACCGGCGACGAGCTGCGCTTCACGTGCAAGCGCGTCGAACCGCTGGCAGGCTGTTGTGGTGCGGTGCCCGCGGGCACGGTGGCGCACCTGTCGGCGGTCTGCAAGTTGTTCAGCGAACGCACGAGCTACGTGCACGATGCGCGAGCCTTCGTGACGACCGTCGACGCGGCGGGGAAGTTCGCGTTCGACGATCTGCCGGCCGAACTGCACTCGTGCCGCCTGACGATCGTGCCGCCTCAGGGCAGCCCGCGGGTGCTGCCGCTGTTCCAGGCGATGTCGGGACGCGAACTGCCGCCCGAGGTGGCTGTGCGCGAAGGCGGCGCCGGATTGGCACTGCCCGGCTTCACGAACCTGAACGTGCAGGTCACCGAACCCGGCGGCGGGCCCGCGCGCGGCGTGGTCGCGTTCCTGGCGCCAGGAGACCAACGCGGCGTCTTGTTCCGTGACTCGCTCGTGCGCTTCCCGCTCGATGCGCGCGGCGCTGCGTCGCTGCGCCTCGCACCCGGCAAGTGGGTCGTGCTCGCGGTCTCGAGTGCAGGTTGGGCTGCAAGCCTGCTCGAGCTGGAGCCCGGCGAGCGGGACGCGACCCTTGCCATGGAGCCGCTCGGGTCGATGCGCATTCGGCTCCAGGACAACGAGGGTCACGCGATCGCGGACGCGCGCGTGCAGGTGCGTGGCACCACGACGCGGGGCACCGGGGATGCGCTGCAATCGATGCTGCAGAGCCTGCGCGGGCCGGGGCGCGCGCAGTGGGCGAACTTGCGGACGGATGCGGAAGGGAGGATGACGATCCCGTTCGTGCCAGTGCCGGGTGTCACGCAACGCCTGCTGTTGCAGTGGGTGGGCGGGCGTACAGTGGAGTTCGCACTCGAGGCCGCGACCGACTGGACGATCCTGCGCCCGCAGTGAAGCCAGCAGGTCCGACCTTGCACTGCGCGTGGCAGCCGGTATCCCGATGGGCCATGTCCGACCCGATCCATTCGATCGCCGGTGTTTGCGATATCGAGTACCTGCACGGCACGTCGGCGGCTCGCGCTGCACCGCCCGACGTGGTGTTCGAAGTGTCGCACGGCGCGACCCGGGCCCGGCACTTTGCCGACCTGCAAGCACAGCTGCGCGGTGAGTACGCCGCCGACCTCCGGGACTTCTTCTTCGTCAACACGGACGTCGGCGCGCCCGAACTCGCGCGGGCGACGGCACAGCGGGTCGTGCAGGCAGAGCCGCGGCGCACAGCACTCGTCGTGCGGTGCCTGCTGCCGCGCACCTTCGTCGACTGCAATCGGCGCATCGATCGCGAGACGATTCCGGCCGCATCGCGCGCCGGGGAGATGACGCCCGGGTTGCCGCCGTGGATCCGCGAGCTCGCCGACCGCGAGCTCCTGTTGCAGCGCTAC
Source organism: Planctomycetota bacterium (assembly GCA_043740335.1). GTDB lineage: Bacteria > Planctomycetota > UBA1135 > UBA1135 > UBA2386 > DASVAL01. Next base: position 4,675 of record JAYUCN010000252.1, on the reverse strand, counting down.
TTCACCTACCGCGAGGTCGTGACCGCGGCGTTCGCAGCGGTGTGTGGCAACGGTGGCCTCGGCCTCTTCGTACACACCTACGCGCCGCGCAGCATCGATGTCCCGGTCGACGAGCACATCGTCGCGAGCCTGCGCACTGCCTACGCGCCGGATCGCATCGGCGCATGGCCGCTGCGCGCCGCCGTGGATCTCATCACGCACGATCCCGAAGGGAACGATCTCGCGTCGCCGGTCCTCTCGCAGCGCGCGGCAGCGGAGTTCACGGCGGCCGGGTTCGACGTGGCGCGCAACGGCGCCTACTCGCTGCATCCGGTCACGCTCGCCCATTCGTTCGCGCAGTGCTACGCCAGGGCGACGCTCTGTCTCGAAGTGCGGCGCGACCTGTTGGTGACGGAGTTCACGCCGTTCCAGGAGATGATCCCCGACCAGGCCAAGGTGGAACGTGCGGCCACGCCGCTCGCCACGGCGGTGCTGGCGGCGCTGCGCTGACTCCGATCCGCGCGAGCAATGGGTGCATGCTGACGGATGAGGCGGCAGAATCTGCGCGCCGCCCGAACGGTGCGGCGGACCACGTGACCGAAGTGCCAGCCCCCGAGCCACCGAAGCAGCCGTCTGCGCGACGTCGAAACCGCCAGCGGTTGCCGATCGGAGCGTCGCCCGGCACGTTGCAGCCGGGACCCGATGCGCAGCCGTCGCGCGTGTCGGCGATCGGGTTCGGGCCGGAGGGTGTGATCGAGCTGAATCCCATCGAAGTCGAAGCGATCAAGACCCTGCGGCCAAGCTGCAACGTCGTCTGGATCGATGTGACGGGGTTTGGCGATGTGGCGTTGCTGAAGCACCTCGGCGAACTGTTCGACCTGCATCGCCTGGCCCTCGAGGACGTCGTCAACCTGCATCAGCGGGCCAAGGTCGAGGACTACGGCGCGCACGAGTTCCTCGTACTGCGCATGGTGGATCAGACCAACACGCGCGAGACCGAACAGCTCGGCATGTTCGTCGGCCCGGGCTTCGTACTGACGTTCCAGGAGCGACCGGGCGACTGCTTCGATCTCGTGCGGCAACGCCTGCGCGACCCGAACGGGCAGATCCAGAAGCGCGGCAGCGACTACCTCGCCTACGCGCTGCTCGACGCCGTCGTCGATGCGTATTTCCCTGTGCTCGAAGGCCTCGACGGGCGCCTCGAACAGATCGAAGGTGCGATCCTCGATGGCCATGAAGGGGCGGCGGCCGTGCGGGAACTGCACGCGGTGCGACGGTGCCTGCTGGTGGTGCGGCGCGCGCTCTGGCCGCTGCGCGAGGCGACCAGCACGCTCGTGCGCGGTGAAGCGAAGCACTTCTCGGCGGACGTGCAGCCCTACCTGCGCGACGTGCACGACCACGTGGTGCAACTGCTCGACCTGCTCGAGAACCACCGCGAGATGACGAGCAGCCTGCTCGAACTGCACTTGTCGACGGTCAACAACAAGCTCAACGAGGTGATGAAGCTGCTGACGATCATCGCGACGATCTTCATTCCGTTGACGTTCCTGGTCGGCGTCTACGGCATGAACTTCGACTGGATGCCGGAGCTGCGCGTGTGGTGGGGTTACCCAGCGTGCTTGCTGCTGATGGTCACCATCGCCGCGTCGATGCTGGTCTGGTTCCGGCGGCGGCGCTGGATCTGAGAGACGGCCCGGATCCGCACAGTCCATGCCTACGTCCCTTGCCCGGGGCAGTTGCCCACCATGGGTACAGTCTGCCTCGTGCGATGCCCGGCCTGCCTACGCTCTGAGGGGAATCCGTTGAGCAGGTGCCGCAACCTAGCATCCGGGGTGGACGCGGTACCGTCGCAGCCCCGCCGGGCCGTGCCCTGGAGGCCACATGATCACTGCGTTTCTCGGGATGTTGTTGGGAGCCGTGCTCGGTACCGCGGCCGTGGGCCCGCTCGGCGGCGTGCTCGGCATCATGATCGGAGGTGTGTGCGGCATGTTGTTGGCGGGAGCCATGGATGCGGTAGAGCATGCCCGCGCAGGTGCCGAACTCGTACGCGAGGAGCAGCGCCTGCTCTGCGTGCCCAAGGGTCAGGTCGCCACGGCGACGTTCGTGCGCGATGCGCAGAACGGGCGCTGGCTCGACGTCGAGCGATGCACGCTATGCACACCCGAAGATGACGTGCCGTGCCAGAAGCGATGTCTCCTGCTGATCCGCGATTCGCTGCCGAGGCGGAAGCACCCGGTCAAACGCCCGCAGCCCGAGCCAGTCGCGTAGGACCCCGATCACCCGCACGCGAGCGGGCCGCCGCGGTCCGGGCCTCGACAGCCACACCATCACCAGGACCGCCTACGCGCCGTCGCCTGCTCCTGGTTGGCCGATCCGCTCGAGCACGTCCTGAACCCGAGCCCGCCGTTCGAACGGCACGAGGCGCGGGTGACCTGCCCACGCCAACGGCACGAGCCGGCGCGGCAGGCACAGCATGTAGCGAGGCTCGTTGGCCAGCAGCGCGAGCTTGCCCGCCAAAGCCGCGCGTTCGCGCAGCCCTGCGAGCTCGAGCAGCCAGCGTCCGCCACTTGCGCGATGACGCAGCTCGAAGTCGGGAAAGGCAAGGCCGCCCGCGACGACCACGGGCACCGGCTCGCGCAGCAGGTCCCAGTCCGGCGCCGCCGCCGCGAAAGCGTGTGCGAAGTCGCGTTCCAGCGCGCTGTCGAAGTGCCGCGGCTCCGTCCCCGGCAGGATCGCATCGCCCGTGCTCAGCACGAACAAGCCCGTGCAGCCGCGCACGGTGCAATGGGCACGCAGTTGGTAGCGACGCGTCCATGGCAGCAGCGGCACGAGTGCGGCCAGCGAACGTGCGCGCCGGTGGCCTTCGTCGCGGCGCCATCGCAAGCGCACGCCTTCACGATCGACGGCGTCGACCGACAGGCCCGTGCCGTGCAGCCACGCCGTGCGCAGCAGTGCCCGCGACGCGCCGACGAGCTGCAGCGTCGCCGAGCGAGCGTGCACGAGCACGCCTTGCGCGATCACACGGTTGCCGAGCAACGTGAACCGCGACGGCTCGAGTGCGGGCGTCGGCCACACGGCGGCTCGTGCGTGCGGCAGGTCGGCGAAGAGTTCATCCGCCAGCGCCGTCGCGGTGAGCCCGTGCGCCGTGGCCACCTGCGCCAGGGCTTCGTCGCGGCAGAGGCCGTTCGCGGCCACCAGGAACAGTTCCTGCCGGATCGCCGCCATGCGCGGCGGTCGCGCCGACGCCATCAGCAGCGCGTGCAGCACGTGCCGCGCCACCGCCAGCCGCGAACCGGCGCGCGGATCCGGTTCGCCGGATCGCCAGCGCCGCTCCAGCCGTGCCACGGGCTGGCCCGTCGCGGCCTCGGCTTCGAGCAGCAGGTCGCGCAGCCACGGCCGGTCGCGGTCCGAGAACCACGCCGGCACGAGTTCACCATCCGTCGCGGTGAGCGACAGCAGTCGCTGCGGCAGCGGGCCTGGCGAAGCGGTGTGCACGTCCAACCTCCACGGTGTCCTGGGCGACCAGTTCGTAGACGAGGCCCGTTCTGGCGACGCGACGGTAGCGCGCGTCGTGCTGGGCCTTGCCATAGCCGCCACCGACGAGGATGCCGACATCGGCGGTGCCTTCGGGAACGCCGAGGTCGAGCAGTCGCGGCCCCGCGAGCGTGCGCAGCTGACCTGCGCAGAACGCGGCGAGCGCTGCCTGCCGTTCATGCCGCGGCAACTCGGCGGTCACCGGCGCGATCAGGTGCGTGCGCGCGAGCTCGTAGGCACTGTGGCGATTCGGTGTGAACACGAGGATGCGCTGGCCGCCGTGGCGCGCGAGCAGATCGGCGACGGCGGTGGCCTTGGCCTGGTTCCAGCTCGCGACCCGCAGCGCCCGGTGCCACGCGAGCAGACCGGGCCGTTGCTGCTGGTCGCCGCGCGCCTGCTGCACGAACGTGCCGAAGCCGGCGTTTGGCTGCATGGCCGCGAACGCGTCGAACGCGGCGAGGAACGCGTGCCACGCCCCGTCGTAGGCGGCGCGATCGTTCGCGGGCAGTGGCAGGCGCAGTTCGAGGCGCCGCGGGGTCGATGCCGTGTCGACGACGCCGAGCACGGGGCCGAGGCCCGCCGACCACCGCAGCAACTCGCGGCCGGGTCGGTCGACGAAACCGAGTCGTCGCAGCGCGGCGCTGCAGTCGAGTGCGGCGTTCAAGGTCGTGTAGGGCATCTGCTCGGGTCGGTCGACGACGAGGAGGTCGTGCCGACGCGCGCGCCAATGCATCGTGCGCGCCGCGTCGGCGACGGTGACGACGGTGGCCGCCGCGGCACGATCGGTGCCTGGAACGGGCCGGATGCCGTGCGACGCGAGCGCCGTGTTCCACGCGAACAGAGCACCGCTGTCGCGCACGACGACGAGGGCCGGCTGGAGCGTTGTTCGCAGTGCGGCGATGACGAGGTCGAGGCGCGTCACTTCAGGCAGGCCGCAGGCGATGCCGCGCCCGTCGTTCGCGAGCCAGCAGGGAAGCATGGGTGGTGCGGGTTCGGGTGGTTGCGGGGTGTCGTCGAGCGAGAGTGGGGGCGGCGTGATGCGATCGTCGAACGGGAGGAGGGCGGCCTGCAGGGCCTGGCGGACGGAACCGCGCAACCGGGCGGGGCCGCGCAGTTCGGCGTCGACGTGGTGGAGGCCAAACGGCGGGCGCAGGATGGTGGG
>JAYUCN010000251.1:0-2198 GCA_043740335.1 Planctomycetota bacterium | reverse complement strand
AGCATCACGCCCAGCGAGTAGACATCGGTGCGCGTGTCGAGGTCCTGCTGGTCGTGCGCGGCCTGCTCGGGGCTCATGTAGGCGACGGTGCCGACGATGCGCCGCAGCTCCTCGAACAGCGTCTTGCGGAAGCTCTGGATGTCGACCGCGCGTGCGAGGCCGAAGTCGATGAGCTTGGCAATCGGCCGGTCGTCCACTTCCATCACCATGACGTTGGTGGGCTTGATGTCGCGGTGGATGATGCCCTTCTGGTGAACGTGCTGCACGGCGTCACACACCTGCTGGAAGAGTTCGAGCCTGGCTTCGAGCGTCAGCCGCTTGCGTTCGCAGTAGTCCTTCAGCGACAGGCCCTTCACCAGCTCCATGGCAAACCACGGTTGGCCGCCCTCGCTGAAGCCCGTGTCGTAGACCTTGGCGATGTGCGGATGGTCCATCCGTTCCAATGCCTTCAGCTCCATCTCGAAACGCGCGCGATGCCGGTGATCGTCCTTGCCAGGCCGGATCTGCTTGATCGCGGCCTCGCGCCGCAGCGGCGTCTCCTGGAAACCGCGGTAGACGTCGCCCATGCCGCCGCCGCCCAGGTACTCCAGGATCACATAGCTGCCGATGCGCTCCGGCATGCTGCCTGCACGCGAAGGGGTCTCTGCCATGAACCGATGGACCCGCGGTGCAACAACGCGAGCCAGCTCCTGGCTGACGAAGTTACCACAAGCCGCCGACCACAAGCCAGTCGCGAGCAGCAGCAGCAATGTGGACGCTCCGCCTGGCCACGCCAGCCGACTCGGACTCGTCCTCTACCCGCTTTGTTGGTGTCCCGGTCGAAGTGCGCCGCCTCGAAGGACCGTGCAAACGCTCGCGAAGTCCTGAGCGTTCCGGTCGAGGCGCCTGAGACTCTCCCTCTTACCCTCTGGCGATGGCACGACGCTACTTCGCAAGGCCCCTGCCGCCAACCGGTCCGGCGACCTTGAGTCCGAACCTCGGCCATCACCTGGGGCGACTCGAACGCACCCGGCCAGACGATCGTGTCGTGCTGTTCGACGGCGCCGGTGCCGAAGTGGATGCGAGGGTGATCGAGGTCCGTGGCCGCGACGTGCTTGTCGAAGTCAGTGCGCCGGTCGCGCGTCTGTTGGGACGATCGCCACGGCTGGCGTTGGATGTCGCGGTGGCGCTGCCGAAGAGTCCCCGCACGGACTGGTTGTTCGAGCACGGCACCGAGGCTGGCATCCGGAGCTTCCGACCGATCCTGACGGAGCGGACGAATCGACAGCACGAACGACACCAGCACTGGGAGCGAATCCTGATCACCGCGTGTGTGCAGTGTGATCGATCGGTCCTGCCCACGATCGAGCCAACCGTCACGCTCGACGAGTTCTGCGCGCTGCCGCATCCTGACGCGCGCTACGTCGCGACGATCGCGGACACCGAGCTCGGACCAGCGTCGGCCGATTCGGCATTGCTCGTCGTCGGGCCCGAAGGTGGTCTGACGGAACGCGAACTCGAACTGCTCACGGTTGCGGGCTTCGCTCCGAGGAGTCTCGGGCCCTTGACGCTGCGCACCGAGACGGCGGTACTCGCGGGCGCGACGCGGCTGCTGCAAACGCCTGCCGACAAGACCAGGTGAGGGACGGATCGAGGCCCGTGCTACATTCCATCCCGCGAAGGTCACATGCCCGATCCTGCCGTAACCGAAGGACTGCCCGCATCGGTGGAGACCACGCTGCGCAACTTCGTCACTGCCGCCCAGAACGCACTCGGCGAGGACCTGATCTCGGTGCTCCTGTTCGGCAGCGCCGCCGAGGGGCGCTTGCGCGCTGCGTCCGACGTCAACGTGCTGGTCGTACTCGCGCGGTTCGCAAAGGTCCGGGTCGACGCTCTGTGCGAGCCGATGCGAGTTGCGCGGGCGGCCATCGACCTACGGCCCATGTTCGTGCTCGCGTCCGAGCTGCCGGCTGCCGCCGCGGCGTTCGCGGTCAAGTTCGAGGACATCAAGAACCGCCACCGCGTCCTGTTCGGACCCGATCTGCTCGCATCCGTGCAGATACCGCGCGCCGCCGCCGTCGCGCGGCTGCGGCAGGTCTTGCTCAATCAGTTGTTGCGCCTGCGGGCGCGCTACGTCGAGTCCAGCCTGCGCGAAGAGCAGCTCGCGGTCGCGATCGCCGAGGCCACCGGCCCGCTGCGCGCGGCGGCCGCGACGCTCC
>JAYUCN010000250.1:0-2199 GCA_043740335.1 Planctomycetota bacterium | reverse complement strand
TGCGCCAACTGGTCTGCTCGGCGACCTATTGCCAGGACAGCCGCGAACGCCCGAAAGTGCGCGAACGCGATCCCGACAACGTGCTGCTGCACCGGCAGAACGTGCGCCGTCTCGAAGCCGAGGTCGTGCGCGACAGCCTGCTCGCGGTCAGCGGCCGCCTCGACAGAACGCGCTTCGGTCCGCCGATCGAGATCCTGCTCGATGTCGACCACGAGGCGCGCGGCAAGCCGGCGAAGTCGGGCCCGGTCGACGGCGACGGACGCCGCAGCATCTACCTCGCCGTGCGGCGCAACTTCCTGTCGCCCATGCTGCTCGCTTTCGACTTGCCGACGCCGTTCGCGACCGTCGGCGCCCGCAACGTGTCGAACGTGCCCGCGCAGGCGCTGACGCTGGCCAACGACCCGTTCGTGCACGCGATGTGTGCTTTGTTCGCGGCGAGGGTGCTCGCGACTGCGGCCAACAACCAGGCCCGCCTCACCACCGCCTACGTGTTCGCCTTCGCGCGCCCGCCGACTCCGACCGAGGTCGAACAGTGCGAGCAGTTCCTCGTCGCCACGGCGAAGGACCATGACGTCAGCGCCGACGATCCGCGCCCGTGGACCGACCTGCTGCACGCCCTCACCAACACCAACGAGTTCACGTTCCGCCGATGACCACGGCCCCGCTCCCGCGGCCCTCGCGCCGCGACCTGCTGCGCTCCGCCTGGAACGGCTTCGCCATGCTGCCGCTCGCGCACCTGGCCGGCCGTGGTGGCGACGGCGCCCAGGCACGGCACCACACACCGCGCGCGCGTTCGATCATCTTCCTCTACATGGATGGCGGCCCGAGCTCGGTCGACCTGTTCGACTGGAAGCCGCGCCTGCTCGCCGAAGACGGCAAGCCGTTCGCGCTGCCCATGGAGCCCACGCAGTTCAACAACAACGGCAACACGCTGGGGCCGCGCGCGACGTTCCGGCAGCACGGCGACAGCGGCCAGTGGATCAGCGATCGTTTGCCGCATCTCGCGCGGCAAGCCGACCGGCTCTGCGTGGTGCGGTCGATGGTCAGCAACTTCAGCGAGCACACCAACGCCAACTACTTCCTGCACACGGGTCACGGCCTGCAGGGACGTCCGAGCCTCGGCGCCTGGATCGGCTACGGACTCGGCAGTGACGCCTGTGATCTGCCAGCGTTCGTGGTGCTCAACGGTGGCCTCATCCCACCCGGCGGCGTCGACAACTTCCACTCGGGGTTCCTGCCTGCTCACAGCCAGGGTTCGTTGTTCCGCATGAAGGGCGACGCCGTCGCCAACATCGCGCCGCACGAGACGAAGCCGGACATCCAGCGCCGCAAGGTCGCCCTCGTGCAGGCTCTCGACGCGCAGGCGCGCGTTGCCGACGGCGCCGACGACGGGCTGGACGCCGCGATCAAGAACCATGAACTCGCCTTCCGCATGCAGGCCGCAGTGCCGGAGCTCGTCGACATGAGCCGGGAGTCGCGCCACCTGCAGACGCTCTACGGCCTCGACGACGACTACGAACCGACGCGTACGTTCGCGCGCCAATGCCTGCTCGCGCGACGCCTCGTCGAACGCGGCGTGCGGTTCGTCGAGCTCACGTGCCCCGACACCGGCAACGACCGCTGGGACCAGCACAACAACCTGGGCCGCGGGCTCGAGCAGAACAGTCGCATGGTCGACCAGCCGATCGCCGCCCTGCTCTGCGACCTGGAAGCCCGCGGCCTGCTCGACGAGACGATCGTGCTGTTCGGCGGCGAGTTCGGCCGCACGCCGTTCGCGCAGGGCAAGAATGGCCGCGACCACAACCCGTTCGGTTTCACGATGTGGATGGCGGGCGGGGGCTTCCGCCCGGGTACGGCGTACGGCGAGACCGATGAGTACGGCTACAAGGCCACCGTCGATCCGGTCTCCCTGCACGATCTGCACGCGACGCTGCTGTGGCAGCTCGGCATCGACCACGAACGCTTCACCTACCGGTTCGGCGGCCGCGACCTGCGGCTCACCGACGTTTACGGCAGGGTCGTGCGCAAGCTGCTCTGCTGAGCCTCGTGCTCGAACGGGCTCGACGAACGGGTATACCGGCGCCATGAGCTACCTCTCTCGCCGTCAGCTGCTGACCACCGCCCCCGCCGCCGCCGCGGGTCTTGCCGTCCTTGGTCCGCAGGGCCGACAGGATCCTGTGGTGCCGGCCACACCCGCTG
>JAYUCN010000249.1:0-2199 GCA_043740335.1 Planctomycetota bacterium | reverse complement strand
CATCATCCTCGAAGGCCGCAAGTACGACATGGAGACGATCGGCTCCGAGAACGAGTACTTCGAGAAGGGGCCGATCTACGAGAAGCGCATCTGACCGGCGCGACGGGAGCGATCGTCGCGTTCGGCGCGCGTGGTGCTTTGCACGTCGGCCGGCACGTGATAGCAGTATGCACGATGAGCGCCCCGGCCAACCGGCTCGACCCGTCCCTGCTGCGTCTCGTGCTGATCACCGACGCGCGCGGCGACCTCGCGCGCATCGAGGCGGTCGTCACGGCGGCCCTTCTGGGCGGCGTGCGCTTCGTGCAGCTGCGGGAGCCGCACTGGTCGGCGCGCCACTACATGCAGGCCTGCGAGCGGCTGCTGCCGCTGCTCGACGAGGTGCGCGGCGCGCTGATCGTCAACGACCGCATCGACGTCGCCGCGGCGCGCATGGCGCACGGCACGCAGATCGGGCACCGGTCGCTGCCGCCCGAGGTTGCCAGAGACGTACTCGGGCAGAATCTGCTGCTCGGCTACTCGGCGCACGATCAGGGCGAACTCGACCTGGCGGTCGTGGGTGGTTGCGACTTCGTACTGTTGTCGCCGGTCTGGCCGACCACGAGCAAGCCGGGCATGCCGCACCTCGGCGAAGCGCGCGCGGCGCACCTGACGGCGAAGGCGCGGCTGCCGGTGGTCTGGCTCGGTGGGGTCGATCTGGAGAAGGCGGGACGGATCGCAAGGGTGCCGCCGCTCGGGCGGCCGGCGGGCATCGCGGTGCGCAGCGCGCTGATGACCGCCGAGGATCCGCGCGAAGCGGCGGCGGCGTTGCTCAAGGCTTTCGACGGTGAGGCGCAAGGCGAGGTCTGAGCCTGGACCCGCGCCACAGCAACCCCGATGCTGCGCGCAATGGCCGTGTCCGGCACCGTTCCAGCCCCAGGGCGCAAGCCTCGCCTCGATCCGATGGACGTTGCGCGCTGGCTCCGGCGCGCCACGTGGCTGTTCGCCGCGGTGGTCCTGCTGTGGTTGTTCCTGTCGTTCTCTACGCAGTGGGTGCCGGCGGGCATGGACACCGTGCCGACCGTGCCGCCAGGCTCGTGGTGCATCGTCGATCGCCGCCTGATCTCGGTCCGCGTCGGCTGCGATGTGTTCGTCGAACCCCCGGGTGGCGGCATGTTGTTGTCGCGCGTGACCGAACTCGGGCCCGACACCGTGACCGTGCAGCATCCCAACCCCAACTCGGACCATCCTGACAGCCGCACGTTCGGCGCGTTGGCCCGTCGACAGCTCAAGGGCATGGTGCTCGTCGTGTTCCCACCCGACGCGGGAGGTGGCGGTGGTCGATGAACGCGCGTTCACGAAAGGCCTCGCGCACTTCTTCGGCCACGCGCGCGGGCTTCGCATCGGCATCGGCGACGACGCCGCCGTCGTGCAGAATCGCGCCAGCGAATCCGTGCTCTGCTGCGACCCCGTCGTCGAAGGCGTTCACTTCACTGCGGCCGCACCGCCGCACCTGATCGGCAAGAAGGCCGTGAACCGGAACCTGTCCGACCTCGCGGCCATGGGGGCTGTTGCCGACTGGCTGCTGGTCTCGTTGATCCTGCCGCGCGGCTACCCGGCGCGACGACGGCAGGCGTTGCTCGCGGGCATCCGGGCGGCGGCGCAACTGGGTAACTGCACCGTCGTCGGCGGCGACGTCGCGACGAGCACAGGTCCCCTCGTCGTCACCGTGACGGCCGTCGGCCACTTGCCCGGGCGTGCGCTGCGGCGCCACGGCGCGCGCGTTGGCGATACCCTGCACGTGACGGGCCCGCTGGGCGGGTCTTTGGCCGGACACCACCTTCGCTTCCGACCAGCACTGCTGGAAGGCGTGTGGCTCGCGCGTCAGTCGGGCGTGCACGCCGCCATCGACGTCAGCGATGGTCTGTTGCTGGACCTGCACACGCTGCTGCAGGCGAGCGGCGGGTTCGGTGCCGAGCTCGATGCGCGCGCGGTTCCGATCCACCCGGCGGCGATGCGGTTGGCAGCCGGCGACTACCGACGCGCCCTGCACCATGCGCTCGCCGATGGCGAAGACCACGTGCTGCTGTGGACCCAGGCCGCGCGAACGACATTGCCCTCGAGCGGACCGTTGGCACCACGCGCGCGTCGACCGATCGGTCGCGTCGTGAAGCGCCCCGGTCTCTGGCTCGTGCATGAGGATCGCCGCGAGCGCATCGCCCC
>JAYUCN010000248.1:0-2199 GCA_043740335.1 Planctomycetota bacterium | reverse complement strand
GTTCCAACTGCCGTCCTCCTCGCGCGACCGCGCCAGCACGACCCGCATCTTCGCCCGCAGGGCATCGCGCTTCTTCGCATCAGGAATCTGCTCGATCGCCTGCGCACAGTAGAGATGGCCGTACATGAAGTAGTACGGGGCGATGCCGTAGGGCTTTATGTGCGGACCGTCCGTCCGGCTCTTGCGCACGGCGAGGTCGTCCCAGTGCGCAAAGAACCGGTCCACGGCGTTCTCGAGCCGCGCGAGATCCCCGCGCCCCGCGAGCAGCAGCGTCGTCTCGCAGGCCGCCGCGCGCGCCGCCGAACTCGGCGTCTTGTCCATCATCGTGAGCGTGTCTTCTTCCACGTCCGCCTGACTCTTGGCCGGGGCGCCATAGGCGTAGCCACCGGGCTTGGCGCGCGACCGCTCGAGCGCGTCGAGTGCTTGCGTGACGACATCGTCGGGTACGACATGACCACGCGCCTTGGCGTGGAACAGCGCCTGCAGCGCTGGCGCCGTCATGAAGGTCGAGGCCCTGTTCTCGGGACTCAGGTAGCCGCGTGGACGCGAGTAGTTCCAACCACCGAGCGTCGGGATGGCCGACTCGACAAGCGCCTTGACGAGCCACTTCGTCTTCTCCGCGACCTCCTTGACCTGCGGCGGCACGAGGCCGTGGTCTTCGAGCTGCAGGAGGAACTCCAGCGCGTAGATGTGCCCCCAGCCACGTACGTCGTAGTTGCCGATGAACTCGATCTGCATGCGCGGTTCGTCGAGCGTCTTCAGCACGAACGCGAGGCCCCTCGCGACGGCGGCCTTGCGGGCGTCGTCGGTGCGGTAGCCGGGCACACCGAGAAGTCCGAGGCAGGCGATCGACGTGCCGCCGACGCGGTACCCGACGGGTAACTGCCGGTCGTCTTCGCGGTAGATGCCTTCGTAGGGCCACTGGTCGCCGTTCTCGCCCTCCTGCAGCGCGAGCATCGCGGCGATCCCCTGCTTCGTCGCCAACTCGACGTCGAGCGGCGCTGGCTCGGGCACCGGGAACGACGTGATCTTCCTCGGTGCTTGCTTCGCAGCGGGCTCCGGGGCGGGAGCCGCCTTGAACGGCGCTTCCTGTGCAACGAGCGCCAACGAACACACGAATGGGGACCACCAGGTAGCTCGCATGATTCCTCCTGAAGGAAGGCGGGATGTGACGCCAACGCCAGCCGCTGCACAAGTCGCGTACTCGTCCCGTGAGCAGAAGCTCGTGCCGCGGTAGTGTGCCGGCATGAACGTGCGCCTCGTGCTGGTGCCCGCGATCGTGGTCATCCTGGCAATCGCGATCTGGAAGCTCTCTCCTGCCACACCTGACCAGGTCCCGACCGGGACTCCCGCCGCCACCTGGCGCGTCGGCCTTGGCACCGAGATCCGTCAGGGTCGCAACTACGACGAACTGGCCGCCGAGTCGCCCGTGCGCCTCTCGTTCGCATGCGACGAACGCCGCTACGTCTATGTGTTCTCGCACAGCGCCGAGGACGGGACGCTGCTCCTGTTCCCGTCGCCAGCCCTCAAGGGTGGTCTCGACAACCCCCTGCCGGCCGGCAACAGCGTGCTGCCAGGCACCGCCAGCGAGAAGGAGATTGCGTGGACGACGCGCAGCGGCATCCGCAGCGTGACGACCTTCGTCGCCATCGCCGCGCGCGAGCGGATCGACGAACTCGAAGCCCTGATCGGACAGGTGCGACTCTGGAGCAACTCCATCTTCACGGACGGCAGGATGGAGGTCACGAAGCCCAAGGAAGGCGTGCCAGTGGTCGGCGCGCCGAACGAGAAGGGCTTCCCGTCGCCGCTGCTGCAGCGGGCGGCCGAACGCGCGATCACCGAGTCGATGCCGAACGGGCCGATGCAGCCCGATGCAACGCTACCCGGCGTCTGGGTGGCGAGCTGGAAGGTGCACGAGAAGAAGAAGGAGTGACCGCGCGTCGCGGTGCCCTCAGTTGGGCCCTCAATTGGCGGCGAGCGCCTCCTCGACCGCGGCACAGAGCACGTGCACGCAGACGAGGTGGCTCTCCTGGATGCGCGCCGTGTTCGTCGACGGCACCTGCACCGCGACGTCGGCAAGGTCGACGGCAGCCCCGCGCTTCTCGCCGCACAGCACCGCCGTCGCAAGGCTCATGGCACGCGCCTGTCGCAGTGCTTGCACGACGTTCTTGCTGCCGCCCGACGTCGTGATGCCGATCA
>JAYUCN010000247.1:0-13221 GCA_043740335.1 Planctomycetota bacterium | reverse complement strand
TGGAACATTTTGCGCGCCGCCCAAACGAGGTGCAGCGGGGCCACCTGCCGCGGCCAATTGCGGTGCAGAACCGCCGCTCGTCCCGACCAACGGCACGCTCGGCATCGCGCTGGCCGATCTGGATTCTGACCGGCGCCTCGATGTCGTACATGCGCAAGGGGAGGTCGCCAGCGCGTTGGCCGACAAGGTCTTCTTCGGCAAGAGCATTGCGCCCGACACGGCTGCACCGTGGATCGGGGCGCTGGACGTGCCCAAGGTGGCGAGTGCCGGCAGCGCGTTCGTCGTGCGCGTGCGCATCCACGACCGCAAGAGCCCGTGCATGCCGCACGACTGGCAACACATCGTGCTGCATTGCACACAGGACGGTGTGGTGACGGACGTGCCGTTCGCCTGGTACGGCGAGTACCTCTGGCGCGCGATCGTGCCAGCGGCCAGGCAGGGCCGGGCGTCGCTCGTCGTCGAAGCCACGGATGCGGCCGGCAACACCACGAAGTCGGCGGCGGTGAGCATCGACGTGCGGTGATCGGCGGTTCGCTGAGCCGCGCCGCGCTGGACTCACACCTTCGTGGATCCAAGTCGTGGACTGGTGCAAGGCCGCGATCCGTGCTATCGTCGCCGTTCCTGCAGTCGGCACCACCAGTCGTCGGCCATCAGGATCGGTTGCAAGACTGATTGGGCCAGACTGGTTGGGCCAGCGTGACTGCGCACTCTGCGCATACGCCCCTGTGCCTGCCCTCCGTTCGCGAGGGCGTTCGGACTCGGACGCAGAATGGCGCGTTGCCATTCGCCGACGAGCGATGTCAGGCGACGTCGAGCCGTTGCCCAGGGTGTGGTCTGTTCGGGGTCTTACATGAACAAACGTTTGCACGTCGGAAATCTCTCGGTCGACACCACGGCAGCCACGATCACCGAGGTCTTCCAGCGCGATGGCCGCAAGGTGTCGAAGGTCAGCCTCGTCATGAGTCGCGACCCAGGTCGTTCGCGCGGCTTCGCGTTCGTCGACATGGAGTCCGACGACGACGCCCTCGAGGCGGTGAAGGCGCTCCACGGTTCGCAGGTCGACGGCCGCGAAGTTCGCATCACCGAGGCCCACGGGCCCAAGTCGCGCTTCGGCGGCACGGCCCTGAGCAGGCCGGTGGTTGCTCGCACTGCAGCCACCGAGCCGCCGGTGCCAGTGCAGGGCAACCCGTGATCACCGAGGTCACGACGAGCAAGGGTTCCTCGGCGATCACTTCGGACCAGTGGCACGTGGTGCATTCGCGACTCACGCACGCCGGCGCCAAGCGACCCTACGTGCGTGGCATCCACAGTGAACACCCCGACCGCACGAGCTGTCGGGAGGCCGCGCGGGCCCTGCGCGTCCGGCTCGCGGCCGAGAGCGCCGGGGTGCCCGAGGCAGAGCGCGACGAGGTCTTCGTCTGCCACCCGAACTTCAAGTCGCTGAAGCTGGCGAAGTCGCGGCGCGGCGAATCGGCGTGAGCGGTCGGGTGCGGTGACCGCGAGCCACGTCGGCGCCTGGTGTCAGCGGCGAAGGCGCAGGACGACGTTCGTCGTCGCGTCCCGCGCGATCTCACCAGCACCCTCGATGCCAGGTTGTTCCGGTGCGACCACGGTCCACATGCCGGGCGACAGGCCGCGGCCGCGGAAGCGGCCGTTGCGATCGGTGAGCACCCGGCAGCTCAGTCGGGAGCTGGCGTGTTCCATGGTGGCTCCCTGGAGCTCCTGCGCCGCCAGGTAGAGTTCGATACCCGGCATCGGCTGGCCCTCGACGTCGAGTACCTGCCCCTCGATCGTCCCGCTCGGCAGCACCTGCCACGGCACCGCCGCAGCCCCTCTGCTCGCCGCGACCCGAACGTCGGCGCGTGCGATCTGGCCGTCGTTGCCGGTGGCGAACAACTCGTAGTCGCCGACGGGCAGGTGCACTTCGACGTTGCCCATGCGATCACTGATGGCACGCACGAACGCCTTGTGCGGTTGTTCCGCATCGGCGATCACGACCTCGGCGAGCACGAGCCAGGCGCCACCGCGACCGCGCAGCTCGGTGCGCAGTTCGCAAGTGGGCTCGACGCACAGGTCGACGAGTGCCTGCGGATCGGCGGTCACCGAGACCCAGCTGAACCCGTCGGCGATCGCCATGGTTTCCCCGACGAGTTGCCAACCGCTCAGTTCGAGACCCAGGCGGCAGAACGCACGGGATTGGATCGGCACGGGTAGCGTGAAGTGGCCGTCGGCGCCGATGACGACGCTGCCGAGGTCACAGCTGCTGCGATCGCGGGCGGCGAGGCGGTAGCCGGCGATGGGGCGGCTGTGGCCATCGACAACCCGGCCCTTCAGTATCGTCGTGCACGTGAACGGCGCGACCTCGAACTCGATCGGGGCGTCGCCGGCGGTGAGGAGATAGCCGGCGGGGGTCGCGTCGAAGCCCGGGGCGACGAGGTGGACCAGGCAACACTCGGTCGGCGTGACTTCCGCGGTGCTGTCGGCACGCAGTGGCACCCGACCGCGGTTGGTGAGCAACGCCAGGTCGCTCGACGTCATCTCGACCCGTGCCGTGGCGACGGCCTCGGCGGGCAGCCCCTTCACGCGCACGCAGCGTGTCCCGGGCGTGCGAGCCGGCATCGAGATGTCGCACCGGGTTGTGCCGACGAGTCGAACGGCACGTTCGGCCCGGCCCGTTGCCGCCCACGCTCGCACGAGCACGGCCCGCAGCGGCACCGCCGCAAGTTCGTAGCGACCGCCGGCGTCGGTGACCGCCTCGCCGTGGAATCGATCCGCCACGACGATCACGGTGGCGCCGGCGACGGCGCCGCCAGCGGCGTTCGTCACGCGACCGTACAATCGATCGGCGTCCTCGAGCGTCTCGTTGCGGAAGTGGGGTGCTCCAGGCCCTCGCCACGGCACACACACCTCGGCCTTCCCCGGCGCCGTGAACCGGATCTCGGCGCCGCGCGCCGGCACGCGCGACAAGTGATAAACCCCTTCCCCATCGGTGGTGGTCCGGGCCACCGTGACGCCATGTGCGATGGCAGCAACCGTGGCGGCCGGAACGGGATCGCCGAGCACGTCGACGACGCGGCCTTGCAGGACAGTCTCGGGGTTGCCTTGCGCGCCGAGGGCACCGAGCAGCGAGAGGGCAACGGGAAGGGATCGTCGCATCGGTTCCTGGCAATCGTACGAGGAAGTGTCGGGTCGCGCGCGCCAGACGAGGTGGCATCGGCAGAACTCCGGATCCAGGCGTGGCCAGTCCGAGTGCGACGAAACCAGGATCGTATGTAGCGCCCGGATCGCGCGTGCTTTCGAGGGAGGGTCCGGCCCCCGCGACAGCGCGCGCGGGACCAAGGCCATCCTTCCGCGCCGCAAGGCAGATTGATCATGTTCCATTCCTTCCGTTCTCTCCTGTCCGTGGTCGCCGCGGCGACCACGTTCTTCGTCAGCACTGGCTCCGACCTGCGCGCCCAGGTGGGCGAGCGCAGCCGCTGGGACCAGGTCACGCTCGGCAACAGCTACGTTGGCGTCGATGTCATCGGTTGGGCGCGCACCCGCAACATCGGCACCGAACGCCGCGTCGACGAGATGGCGCTGACCCAGTTGCGGCTCCTGAACGTCAACGTCGAGCTGCAGCGCATCGCCGCCACGGCCGCCAGGATCAATGGTACGTTCTCGGGTTCGACGAGCTTCCGCCGCGGCGGGTTCACGGTGCGCAACGACTCGCTGACGAACAGCGGCACCGTTGCCTACACGAGCAGTGCGAGTGTGTTCGGCAGCAACCCGTACGTGACGGTCTACATCTTCGGCATCCCGATCACCGTCGGCGCCAACGTCGGCCACACGGGCGTCATGAACATGTACCTCGGAAACTGGACGAACTCCGACGCCAGCGTGCTGAGCGGCCTCATGGAGTCGTACGCCTGGGGTTGGGCCTCGGCAGCCGTTGGCGTGCCGGGCTTGCAGGCCGGCGTGCAGGCAGAGATCACGATCGGCCGCCAGCGCTTCGATGGCGTGCTCGGCGCCTATACCAACTACATCAGCACTGCCTACCTGGGCTACAGCATGACGCCGCTCCGGTTCTACCTGCGCGCGTTCCTTCAGGTGGTGCTGACGGGCAGCGTCACGCTCGTCGACGTGTCACTCGGTGCGCGCAACCTGATGCCGTTCATTCCCTGATCCTGGATCGGGTGAGAACGCGGCCGCGCGCCTGCGTGCGGCCCTGCCGCCGGCGCCCCTCGGGGGCGCCGTCGACGGTTTTCGGTCGGTGTGGCCTGTAGCGCTTCTGCGTGCACGGGCTTTCGAAGCGGCTCCGGCCCCCGCGATGGCGCACGCGGACCAGGCCATTCCTTCCGCGCTCGAGGCAGATCGACTCATGTTCCTTTCTCTTCGTTCTCTCCTGTCTGTGGTCGCCGCAGCGACCCTGTTCTTCGTCAGCACCGGCTCCGAACTGCGTGCCCAGGTGGGCGAGCGCAGCCGTTCTGACCAGGTCACGCTCGGCAACAACTACGTCGGCGTCGACATCGTCGGCTGGGCCCGCGCGCGCAGCACCGGCATCGAACGCCGAGTCGACGAGGCGGCCTGGACCATGCTGCGTCTCATGAACGCCACGGTCGAGATGCAGCGCATTGCGGCAACTGCGATCCGCACCAGCTCCGGCTTCTCCGCTTCGACGAGCTTCCGTCGCGGTGGCTTCACCGTGCGCAACGACGTCTTGATCGCGAGTGGGACGGTCGCCTTCACGAGCACCGCGAACGTTTTCGCCATCCCACGAGCCGCGACGACGTTCATCTTCGGGATCCCGATCACCGTGGCCGCCAACGTCAGTCACACCGCGGTCATGAACCAGTCGCTGATCGACGTGCCGAGTGTCGACGGCTGCGTGCTCAACGGTCGCATGGAGTCCCACGCGTTCGGCTTTGCCGGGGCAACGACCGTGGTGCCCGGCGTGCTGGTTGCTGTCCAGACGGAGCTGCGGCTCGGCAGTCAGCGCTTCCAGGGCGCGCTCGGCGCCTTCCCGGCCACCCTGAGCACGGCGACCCTCACCTATGACCTGTCGGCGCCAAGGTTGTTCTTGAAGGTCCTGCTCGACGTCGGCTTCTTCCACGGCGAAGCGATCCTGGTCGATGCGTCCGCGGCGGCCCGCCACTTCGCACCGTTCTTGCCCTGAGCGCGAGCGGAGCGCCGCCGCCGTCTGCAGCCAAGACCGCCGGCACTCCCCGTGGGGCGGCCGGCGGTTTGCTTGCTTCGAGTGTAGCGCCTGCCGCGCGCGGGCTTTCAAGGGGAGGTCCTGGCGGTCGCCGGGACCTGTCCTTCGCACCTCCAGGTGAACCCGATGAACGTCTCGCGCCATGTCCTTCTTCTGTCGTCGCTCGCCCTGCTGTTGCCCATTGCGGCGCTGGCACTGGCCTCGGGAGCTGAACCAGTTCCGGCGGCCGCCGCAGATCCCGTACGGAACGTGGCCGCCGCCACTTCGCCTGCAGCCGGCGCGAACCCTGACCGCGACGTCGCACGCGCGGTCGGCTACACGGCACCCTCGGGCACCCGCCTCAGCTACGACCTGCACCTCGAACTCGGCCTCGCCCTCGCCAGCGATTCCCACGCCACGACCAGAGAGACCAGCCCGTTCGTCCTGCTTGCCGACGGTACAATGCACGTCGTCGTGATCGGCCGGCGCACCGACGACGTGCTCGTCGGCTACCGACCCGATGCTCTGCACATCGCCGCCAAAGGTGATGCGCAGCAGGCCACGCAAGAGTGGTGCGCTTCTTTGCAGCGGGTCCTGCAACAGGGTTTCGACGTGCGCATGGACGTGCGCGGCCGACCCGGCGCAGTGCGCTTCCACGGCCAATGGACACCCGACCAGTGCAACTTCGCGCGTGCGCTCACGGCGGCGTTGCGCTTCGAGTTCCTTGGCAGCACGACCTGGTCGAGCTGCTTCGACGATGCGATGGGCACACACACCTTTGCCTATCACACCGAGCCGAACGGTGACGACCTCGCACTGTCGCGCACACGCACAGCCTTCGTGCCGCGCAACACCGAGGGCGAAACCAATGTGGACGTGCAGTTGCGGGGCGCCGCGGTGGCCTGGTTTGGCGCCGACGTCGGCTGGCTCCGTTCGGCAACTCTCGATGACGAGCTGGCGTGGTCCTGGGTCGGCGGCGCCCTGCGCGTCTCGTCCTGGTTGCGCGGCTCGCTGCAGTGGACACGGTCGGACACCATCGACGTGCAGGCGGAGTGGGAAGGTGGCTTCGTCGATGCCTGCGCTGCGGACGTGGGCAACGCGGCGGGTGCCGATCCCATGCGCGAGTTCTGGAACGAACGGTTGCGCGGCCTCGACGTGACGACCGTGTTGGCGCGGCTGTGCGCCATGCTCGCCAGCATGTCTGAGCCGAACCGCGAGTACCACGAGCTGCTGCAGATGTTGGCGGAACTCGTGCGGCGCGATCCCGCCGAGGCCGGGCGCCTGGCCGATCTCGTGCAGCAGGCGCGCATCACCGGACAGGCGGCTGCCGACGTGCTGGCCGTGCTCGGCATGGCCGGCCACGAGCAGGCCCAGGCAGCACTGACGGCCGTCTTCGAGAATGGCCTGGTCGAGGCGTCGCTGCGCCAGGCTGCCGTCGAATCGACGTTCCAGATCGAACATGCTCGGCCAGCGCTCGTCGACAGTCTCCAGCGATCGTTGCATGGCACCGATCGCCTCGATGCGCTCGCCGGTAGCGCGATGTTGGCACTCGGCGCCATGGGCAGCCGCGGTGGCGCGACCGCCGATGGCCGCCCGCTGGTCGACGAGTTGCTGATGTTGGAAGCGACGGCGCGCCGTGATGGCCTCGAGGGCGCGTACTTCGAAGCGCTGGGCAACACGGGCGACCCCGCCGTACTGCCGCTGGCTGAGCGCCTCCTGCAAGCTGCCGACCCCGTCGAACGCGTGCGGGCGTTGACGATCCTGCGGCGCGTCGTGTCGCCGCGCGCCGACGAGCTGCTGAAGTCGGCCGCGCGCGGCGACGTCGATGCCGACGTCCGGCGCCAGGCGGTGACCGAGGTCGGCGAGTCGACGGCGCCATGGACGCGCGACCTGCTGATCGAGCGCATGGCCGCGGAGACCGATCGTGAAGTCCGGCGAGTGCTCTACTCTGCGCTTGCCATGCGGGCTCGTACCGACGCCGTCGCACGCGCTGCGCTCGTGCGGCAAGCAACCGTGGAGCCGGATGCCGAACTGCAGGAGATGCTGCGGTCCCTGCTCGGCGGCGCCTAACATGCCGGCATCGTGAGCCCCGGTGCGAGAAACGCCCCCGACGACGACGTGGTCGTCGACCTGCTCGAACAGTGCCTGCTGCGCATGCAGGTCGAAGGCAGCGGCGTGCTCGACGAAATGTGCCGCCTGCATCCTGAACACGCCGAAGACCTGCGCGATGGCGTGCGCTATCTGCGACAGCAAGCGTTCGTGCCGGACGATCTTGCTGGCACGCCGGAGCGGCTCGGGGAATACCGGCTGCTGCGCCGGCTTGGCGGCGGCGGCATGGGTGTCGTCTACCTCGCGGAACAGACGACGCTCGGCCGCCAGGTGGCGATCAAGCTGATCCGGCCCGAACTCGTGTGGTTCGCCGGCAGCCGCGCCCGCTTCCAGCGCGAGGTCGAGGTGATCGCGCGCCTGCAGCATCCTGGCATCGTGCCGGTGCACGCGGCTGGCGAAGAGTCGGGGATCCCGTACTTCGCGATGGACTACGTCGCCGGTGGTTCGTTGGCGGCCGTGCTGGCCGAACTGGCGGGCCGGCAACCCGAACACCTGGGCGCGCCGGAACTCGCGGCGGCGCTGCAGCGCGTCGCCGGGCTCGAACAGCCACCGTCGTTGCCGTTCGCCGGTCGTTGGTGGCAGATCGTCGGCGCGATCGTGTTGCAGGTCGCCAACGCCGTCGAACACGCCCATCACCGCGGCGTGCTGCATCGTGACCTGAAACCATCGAACGTCATGCTCGGGCGCGATGGCCGCGTGCAGCTGGTCGACTTCGGCCTCGCGCGCGTCGACGGCGATGCGGCGTTGACCCACACCGGCACGCCGCTGGGCTCGCTGGCCTACATGGCGCCCGAACAGGTCGTGGGCAGCGAGCTCTCGGTGTGCACGGACGTCTACGGCCTCGGCGTCACCCTCTACGAACTGTTGACCTTGCGCTGCCCGTTCCTCGCCGACAGCAGCGAGACGACGCGCGCGCGCATCCTCGCAGCGAGGGTCGCGCCGCCGCGCGAACTACTGCGCTCGCTGCCGCGCGACCTCGAGACCGTCTGCCTGAAGGCGATGGCGCTCGAGCCGCAGCAGCGCTACGCGCGCATGGCCGACTTCGCGCGGGATCTCGGCAACGCGCTCGTGCACGCGCCGATCGCGGCGCGCCGCGCGGGGCCGTGGTTGCGCCTCTCGCGCCATGCCCGGCGTCATCCAGCGCGCTTCGCCTTGTCGGTCGTCGTGATGATCGCCGCACCGACGGTGGCGATCCTGACCGCGGTGCACTTCGCCAATCGCACCACCGTCGACCGCGGCCGCAAAGCCGAGCAAGCGGAACGCGTGGCCGACTTGCTGTTGACGGGTTGGACGAACTATCGCGAGGCACCGCAGCGCGCGCGGGCCGCGTTCGACGAGGTCTTGCGGCTGCAGCCAGAAGAACCGCTGGCCGTGGTCGGCCGATACCTCGTGGCCAGGAACGGCAAGGACACGGCATCGTCAGCGATGCTCGAGGTGTTGGCGCAACATGCCGACGTGGTCGCCAAGTACCCGATGTTCGCGCTGGCGCGGCAGATGGCGGACTTCGACGTGTTGGCACCGTTCCCGCTGCCGGACGATGCCGACATCCCGGCCACGGCGATCGACTGGTTCCTCGTCGGCACCGCGGCGATGCAACGGGCGGACCTCGGCGATCACGGCGCCTACCGGCGTGCCATGACCTGCTTCGACCAGGCCATCCAGTTGTCATCGACGGCGGAAGTGGTGTTCTACCTACGGCGCTGCGAGGCGTTGGTCTCGCTGGGGGATGAACCCGGCGTGCGGCAAGCGGTGCAGGTACTGACGACGCGCTGGCCGGTGCCCTTCGTGCTCACGTTTGCCGGGGGAGCACTGGGCAGCTACGACGCGGCCACGGCGCAGCGGTGGCTCGAGCAGTCGCTGGCGCTCGTCCCCGACCAACCAACTGCTCTGGCGCAGCTTGGCCGGTTGCGCATGACGGCCGGCGACAAGGAGGGCTACGTCGAAGCCCTGCGAAGGGCCGTGGCGCTGTGCCCCGAGGACGCCGAGATCCTGGCGGAACTGGCGAAGGCGCAGCTGCTCAGTCAGGACTTGGCGGGGGCGCTGGCTTCGATCGAGGCCTCGACGCAGCTCCAGGACAATGTGCCCGATACCTACGACACCAGAGGCGAGATCCTGGCGGCGATGGGCGATACCGAGCGCGCGCTGGCCGCGTGGGCGATTTCGGAAGAGTTGGCACCGGCGCGGCCTTGGCCCTACTTCGGCCGCGGCCGTTGTTTGACGCGTCTGCATCGCTTCGAGGCGGCGGCGGTGGATCTGCAGAAGGCGATCGAACGCGACGGGCGGTTCGCGATCTTCTACGGCATCCTGGCCCAGGCTTGCCGAGGCATGCAGGACTGGTCGGGTGCGCGCGCAGCGGCGCGGCAGGCGATCGAACTCGACGCCAAGGAGCCAAACTGGTTGTTCGAACTCGCGTTCGCGGAAGCGCGCAGCGGGGAGCTGGCGATTGCCATGGAGCACCTGGCCGAGGTCGTGCGTCGCCTGCCGGCGGACGAGCAGGCGCATGCGATGCGTATGCAAGTGGCCCTCGACGTCGGCGACGCCGCGACGCGAGTTGCGGAGGAAGCGCGCTGGCAACAGATGCGCAAGGGCAAGTGACGGTGACAAGCGCGGCGCCTTCGTGTTTCCTCGGCTTCACGCCCCATTGGGCGAAGTCCCGATGGGGCAAGCCTGTCGTGAGGCAGAAGACGGCGACCAAACGATCGAGTCGAGCGCTGCGCGTGTTCGGCGCGATCGGGTAGGGGCGTACGGTTTGCAACACCTGCGATATGCCCGTGCCAGGCTGCCACGTCATCAGGTGCACGTCCTCGTGGTACTCGGCGCTTTCCCGTGCGCTTGCTGCGGTGAACGGATCTCTACGGGGACTGGCTCTCACCCTGAGCAGTCGATCGAGTTGGACCCGACCCGTTGCGGTTGCGACGACTCGATTCCGCAACATGTTGTAAAAATGTGACTTGTACAAGAAATCGCCTCTCCCTATCGGATGAAGGATGGCAATCCAGAATCCAGAGAGAGGCGAGGCCGCAGCTCCTGCGCATCTCAAGCACCTCATGGCGCCCATCGAGAAGCTGATCGAGACGGTCGAGAAGCGCGTCGTCCAACTGCGCCGCGACGGCAGCCGCGTCGACTACGCAGCAATCCAGCGGGAGACTCGGCGAGCAGGTCGCGGCCATCGAGTCCGCCGCGAACCTCTGCACGCTCGAAGCGGTGGCCATCGAATCCGAACGGATCGAAGTGCACGGCGATCTCTACACCCGCGTCGGCGAGGGCGTTGGCACCTACTACGCGATGACCGGCCCGATCGAACTGCAGCGCGCCATCTACCGCCGCGTCGGCGAACGCAACGGCAAGACGGTCGACGTCATCAGCCTTCGCACCGGCGCCGTCGGTGACGGCTGGTTGCCGCACACCGCGCAGACGATGGCGCACTACCTGCAACTCGGCACGTCGCGCGAAGCGCAGCAAGCAGCGCGACAGATCGGCCGACTGCCTTACTCGCGAGCCAGTTTCGAACGCGTGCCGCACCTCGTCGGCGAGCTCTGGCTTCTGCACCACGCCGACCTCGAGGACGAACTGATCCGCGCCTACGAGGTGCCAGACGAAGCTGCATCGATCAGCGTCGCGATCGATCGCGCCAGCGTGCCGATGGAGGAAGCCGTGCCGCGGCCGCCGGGCCGACCGCGCAAGAACGCGCCCAAGCGCTCGGTGAAGCGGGTGTTCCACATGTGCTACTGCGCCACGGTCACCCTCCACGACAAGGCGGGCCGTGCGCTGCACACGCTGCGTCGCGCGCAGATGCCCGACTGCGATCCGCAGGACCTCTGCAACATGCTCGCGAACGATGTGCTTCAGCTGCGCGACAAGCGGCCTACCTGTTGCTCGCGTTGCTCGCAGACGGCGCCCACGAGATGTGGAACCTGCTCGAAGCCAACTTTCCCGTCAGCGTGTTCGGCAGAGTGCATCGCTGCGTCGACTTCTGGCACGTCATCGAGAAGCTCGCCGCCGCTGCGAAGGTGCTCTGCAAGGATGATCAGGCAAAGGCCGCGATGGTGTGCGGTGGCGACACTTGCTGCGACGCCGCAAGGACGCGGCCGCGACGATCCTTGCCGACCTCATCGCGTCGGGACGCGAGGAAGTGCTCGTCGACGGCGAACAGCCAGTGCACGACGCGATCACCTACCTGCAGAACAACCTCCCGCGCATGAACTATGCGGGCGCCATCAGGAAGGGGCTGCCCATCGGCAGCGGCAACGTCGAGGCAACGTGCAAGACGCTCGTTGGCCTGCGCATGAAGCGCTGCGGCGCTCGCTGGCACAACGACACCGGCAATCACATCCTTCACCTGCGAGCCCTCGCTCTCAGCGACCGCTGGGACGATGCCATGGCCAAGCTCTTCGCTACGCAGCGAACATCCGTGAGGGGGCGCGCCGCATGAAACCCCGAGAGGTGCTCAGTGTCAGATCCAGTCCCTCTCTACGGTAGGCGCCCGTGTTCCCAGCCGACGCAGAAGGGCGATGGTAAGGTCAGCCCGAGCACGCCCGACGGCGCCAGGGTCAGGGATTGCACTACATAGGCATGCGCGTTCTGGGCCGAAGCAGGAATGAAGTAGTCCCGGCCCGCCACGCCCGTCGCCGACGCCGGCAACGGGACGATATCGACGAACATCAGCGTCATCGGATCTATCCACAGCGACCCGAACGGTGTGGTCGTCGGCAGCGGCGACAGGTCGCCGAGCATCAGCAGTGCGAAGCCGTCTGAGGGGCCGGCGACCACGGTGGTGAACCAGTCGTTCGCGACGGCAAAGTCGACGAAGGTGGCGTCGATTTCTTGAGTGATGGTCGGGACGTTGGTGGTCGAGAAGTCGATCACCGTTCGGGGGTCCTTGTAGGCGATGACTACCGGTGCCAGGCCGAGGTAAGCAGGACAATACGGCGGCCAGGTGGATCCGTAGTACTTCCCACCCCGCACGGTCGTGCCTGGTCCAAGGTACATCGTGCTGTTCGTTAGCAAGACACCGGGGTTCGGGATTGATGCCGAGGTGAACGCCCATGTGCCGTTCACGACCGAGTTGGTCACCGTCAACGTCGAGTTCACGAGCGAGATCGCCGACGAGGGTGTCAGATAGCCGCCACTAGCCGCGGGCGGCACCCCCCACATCGCCGTGGTCGTCATCCGCACGGTCGAGTCGACAATGCTCAGCGGTGAACCGCCGTAGTAGAAGGAACAGCCCCGAAGAGTAACGTTGGCGCAGTTCAGGATCTCGAATACCTGATTTGCATGGCCGCTAGCACCATAGCCGACCTCCTCAAGGATCACTTCGCCTGCGCAGTTTGAGACCTGCACACCAGTGACCAACGGTGGATTTCCACTAACCCCTATGTTGCTGATCACCACTCGTTGGCCCGCTGGGATGCCAACGATGGAGAGGAGGCCGCTCAATGCTGCTGTCGTCGGAAGTGAGCCAGGTGCTGGCGGGGTAGAGTAGATGTGGAACCCGAGGAGACTCAGCGGTTTGTCGATGGTAGGTGCTGTGTACGTCCCGGAACCACCCAAAGGGGGGCACCCTGCCGGGGTATGGAACACCCAGATCGTGTCGCCCGGTGCCGCGGCTGCCACGGCTTGCGGCAGATCTGTGAAGTCGATGCCGGGGCCGCCCTGGCAGTTGACCTTCCATGTCTGCTGACCGATGCAGGGGCCGTGGCAGAACAGGATCAAGGAAACGAGTCGTAGCGTGTGCATGATCATCCTCATGGTTGGACAAACCGCCACAGGCCAAGCGAGCCCGCGACGTACAGTTCCTTCTTGTGGTTGATATCGTTGTCGAGGTCTTCGACCGCGATCGAGTTGTAGAAGCCGATCGATCCGAGTACGTAGGTCCGCCACACCTCCGTCAGGTAGTTCGACATCGGATCGATGTTGTAGATGATGAGGTCGCCCGACAT
>JAYUCN010000246.1:0-5399 GCA_043740335.1 Planctomycetota bacterium | reverse complement strand
CGGGCAAGTCGTCGCTCGTCATGGACGCACTCGTGCCGAGCCTGCAGCAGGCGACGGCGAGCGTGCACTGGCACGACGGGCAAGTGCGGCCCTACCAGCTCGCGGTCGTCGACCAGAGCCCGATCGGTACGTCGCCGTCGAGCAACCCGGCCACCTACACCGGGGCCTTCACCCACATCCGTGAGCTGTTCGCGACGACGCCCTTGGCGAAGCAGAAGGGCTTTGGTCCGGGCCGCTTCTCGTTCCACGTCGCCGCGGGCCGCTGTGCTCAGTGCGAGGGCAAGGGCCAGCTCCAGGTCGAGATGCACTTCCTCGCCGACGTCTGGGTCACCTGCGAGGTCTGCCGCGGCCGCCGCTACAACAGCGAGACGCTCAGCGTCGAGTACCGCGGCAAGAACATCGCCCAGGTGCTGGCGATGGCAGTCGACGACGCGCTGCAGTTCTTCGGCAACCACAAGCACATCGTGCGACCGCTACAACTGCTGCACGACGTCGGGCTCGGCTACCTGCAGCTCGGTCAGCCGGCCAACACGTTCTCGGGCGGCGAGGCACAGCGCATCAAGCTGTGCGCCGAACTGGCGGCGCGGCCGCGCGCCCACATGATCTACGTGCTCGACGAGCCGACCACGGGCCTGCACGTCGACGACGTGAAGAAGCTCGTGCTGGTGCTGGAGCGTCTGCTCGAACGCGGCAACTCGGTGATCGTGATCGAACACCATCTCGACGTGATCCTGGCCGCCGACCAGGTGCTCGAACTGGGACCCGAGGCGGGCGAGCAGGGCGGCCGCCTCGTTGCTCTGGGCCCGCCCGAGACGATCGCCGCCACCGCTGGCAGTCACACGGGTCACTTCCTGGCAAAACGGCTGGCGGCGCGGCGGGCCAAGGGTCTCGACGTCGCCGCCGCGGCCAGCGCGAACGGGCAAGCGAAGAAGAAGGGTGCCAGCCGCAAGGCCGCGGCGCGCCGCAGCAGCGAGGGGGACGCGTGAACGAACCGCCGCTGATCGTGCAGACCGACCGCACGGTGCTGCTGGAGACCCAGCATCCGGACTACGAAGTCGCACGCGATCGCCTCGCGCGTTTCGCCGAGCTCGAGAAGTCGCCCGAGTACGTGCACTTCTACCGCCTGACGCCGGTCAGCATCTGGAACGCCGCCGCCCTCGGCGAGAACGTCGATGACCTCGTCGAGTGGCTGGTGCGCAACTCGCGCTTTCCGATCGTGCCGGCCGTCCTCTTGCAGATCCGCGAGTGGTTCCGTCGCTACGGACTCCTGCGTCTGCGCAGCGCGGGCACCCGCCTGCGCCTCGAATGCGACGATGCCGAGGTACTGCAGGCGCTGGGCAAGCAGCCGACCCTGGCCACGCTCCTCGAGTTCGACGACGACGGCAGTTGCCACGTCGCCGCCGAGCGGCGCGGCGACCTCAAGCAGGTGCTCGTCAAGCTCGGCTATCCCGTCGATGACCGGGCCGGCTATCGCACGGGCGACCAGCTCGTGTTCTCGATGCGAACGGCCGCGGCGGGGGCGTCCGGCTTCCACCTGCGCGACTACCAGACGGCGGCGGCGGCGGCGTTCCACGCGGGCGGCAGCGACCGCGGTGGTTGTGGCGTCGTGGTGCTGCCCTGCGGGGCCGGCAAGACCGTGGTCGGCATCGCCACGATGCACCTGTTGCAGACGAACACGCTGGTGCTGACGACCAACACGATCGCGGTGCGGCAATGGTGCCGCGAGGTGCTCGACAAGACCGACCTCAGCGAGGCCCAGGTGGGCGAGTACACGGGCGAACAGAAACAGATCCGCCCCGTGACGGTCGCCACCTACCAGATCCTCACGCATCGCAAGGGCAAGCTCGACGCCTTCACGCACCTCGACCTGTTCGACCGCGGCGGCTTCGGCCTCATCGTCTACGACGAAGTGCACCTGCTGCCGGCCCCCGTGTTTCGCGCCACGGCCGGCATCCAGGCGCGGCGGCGCCTCGGTCTCACCGCCACACTCGTGCGCGAGGATGGCCGCGCCGACGAAGTGTTCTCGCTGATCGGGCCCAAGCGCTACGAGCTGCCGTGGAAGCAGCTCGAACGGCAGGGCTTCCTCGCCGTCGCGCGCTGCACCGAGGTGCGCGTGCCGCTCGCGGTCGATCGCATGGCACGCTACGTCGTGGCGTGCCCGCGCGCCCAGATCCGCATCGCCGCCGACAACGAACAGAAGGACGACGTGGTCGGCGCGTTGCTCGCGCGGCACGGCAAGGACCGGGTGCTGATCATCGGCCAGTACCTCGAACAACTGCAGCATCTGGCGGTGATCTTCCGCCTGCCGCTCATCACCGGGCAGACACCCAACGACGAGCGCGAACGCCTCTATTCGGCCTTCCGGCGCGGCGAGCTGCCGCGGCTGGTGGTCAGCAAGGTCGGCAACTTCGCGATCGACCTGCCCGACGCCAACGTCGCGATCCAGGTCTCGGGCACCTTCGGCAGCCGGCAGGAGGAAGCGCAGCGCCTCGGTCGCATCCTGCGGCCCAAGGCCGATGGTGGCCCCGCCAGCTTCTACACGCTGGTCTCCGCCGACTCGCGCGAACAGGAGTTCGCCAAGAAGCGGCAGCTGTTCCTGACCGAGCAGGGTTACGCGTACGCGATCCAGTCGGCCGGCGAGGTACTGGCGGCCGCAGCGGCGTCCCGGGAGGAACGTGCATGACGCGGCTCAGCCTCCGGGTCCTGCTGCAGGGTGCCGGCGAGCAGGTCGTGCGCGAATGCGTGCAACGGTGGTGCGATGGCACCACGCCGACGGCGAATGGCACGCCAGCGGTTGGTGACGCCCCGCCGGGTCGCGGTGCCCTTCTGGGTCGAGGTGCCCTTCCGGATCGAGGTGCCCTTCCGGATCGAGGTGCATTGGGCAGCGCGGCCACGGCCATGGAGGACGAGCCGCGCGTGGTCGCCCGCATCGCCGCCTTGCCGCGCAAGCTCCAGGATCTGCTCGAAGCCTTCTTCGCCGAAGGTGGCGCGGTGCGCTCCGTGCAGACCCTGTTCACGGAGTACGGGCGCAACTTCAAGAGCCGGTTCGACCTCGAGGCATCGCTGGCGGCGCTGCAGCGAGAGGCGTTCGTCTGGCACGTGAAGGACAAACGCTGGGCCAGTTTCGACACCCCCTGCTGGGCCGTACCGAGCGAACTCGTCGAGTGCGTGCTGCAGTGCCGGCGGCGGCGGCGACGGCAGTTGCAGGACCTGCTCACGCTGCAGGGCTTCCTCGATGCGCGCTTCTTCCGCGATCGCATAGGAGGGCAGAACGCGTCGGGCCAGCACGCCGGCAGCAAGAGCCCAGACCAGGCGGCCAATGGCAAGACCGCTGACAGCAAAGCCGCCGACAGCAAGGCCGCCGACCATGCGCGCAAGATCTACAAGCTCTACACGCTGGACAGCGCGATCACGCAACGGTTGCAGAAGCTGCCGACACCGGTCCTGGCACTCGTCGAAGCGGCGTTGCACCGCCACGGTGGCATCGCCGAGTGGGACGAGCTCCTGCGCGAGCAGGAACTGACCGATCCCCCGGACCTCGCGTTCGTCGGCAAGTGCCTCGAGGAAGCCATGCTCGGCACGACCGGGGCGCTCGACCTCGCGCGCATGGGCATTCAGCCGGCCGAACGCGCGATCGTGGTGTTTCACGAGATCGCACTGTTCGCGATCCGACGCCGCGGTGAGCAGCATCGACCACAGGTCGGCGAGGAACTGAGCTGCGGCGGCGACATGACGACGAACATCGGCCGGTTCCTGCGCGAGCTCCAGCAGAGCAAGGTCCTGTTCACGGCCGAGGGCGATCTGTTCAAGGCCTCGCAGAAGCGCATCGCCGGCCTCCTGTTGCCGGTGCCGGGCGGCTTCCTCGGCCCCGAGACGTTGCTCGAAGTGATCTACCGGTTCTGCCGGCAACGGCGCCTCATCGACCGCCGCGGCGAACGTTCCCTGCGGCCCACACCCGCGGGCAGCGAGTTCGAGCGGGCGCCGCTCGCGGACCAGAGCAAGCTGCTGCTTGCCCACTTCGTGGAAGATCGTTCGCTGCCGGGCGAACCGTTCCACCAGACGCGCATGCGGCGCGTGCTGCTGCGGCTGCTGCGGCGCGCCGAGCCGATGCTGTGGCAGGACGTGGCGATCCTGCCGTTCCTCGCGCGCAACGCCTACCTGGCCCAGCTCGACACGCAGCCGACCGAGGAGTTCTTCGCTGTGCGCTTCCAGGGCGGTGGCTACACGCCGAGCGAAACGCTCCAGCAGATGTGCTGGAACCTGCTGGTCTGGGTCAAGAAGCGCCTGTTCCCGCTCGGCCTCGTCGACATCGGCATGCACAGTGGCCGCGTCACCGCGCTGCGCTTGTCGAAGCTGGGGGCCGACCTGCTCGACGCCGAAGCCGCCGGCAAGGTCGGTGGCACGCGCAGTGCCGTGATCGTGCAACCCGACTTCGAGGTGCTCGTGTTCCCGGGCGACGACGTGCATGACGTCGTGCACCTGTTCGATCGATTCGCGCACCGCACCAAGAGCGACCACGTCTACCAGTTCAAACTCGACCAGCAGAGTGTGCGCGCGGGATTGGCCGATGGGCTGAGCGGCGCCCAGATCGTGCAGGAACTGACCGACCGCGCCCGCGTGCCCATCCCACAGAACGTGCTCTACTGTCTCGACGAGTGGGGGCAGCCGCCGCCCGCGTGAAGCCCCCAGAAAGCCCATGCCAAGGTCGCCGGTGGAGGAAGCTGGACCTTCGCCGCGGCGTCCTGTCAAAAGCGCCCTGTCAAAGGGCACTGTCAAACGACGATTGTCTCTGCTCGCCGCGGCCGCCGCGGCCTCGCCATGCCGACCCCCAGTTCCGAACGCCTGCTCGACCCCGATCCTGCCATCCTCGTCCTCGGTGCCGGTCCAGCCGGGCTCGCCTGTGCCATGGAGCTGTCCCGCCATGGCCGGCCGTGCACGGTCGTCGAGCGCGACGAGCAGATCGGCGGCCTCGCCAAGACGTTGAAGATCGTCGAAGGCGACGACGTCTTCCTCACCGACATCGGGCCGCACCGCTTCTTCTCGAAGAACAAGTACCTCTACGACTTCATCGAGGACCTGCTGCAACAGGAGTGGCGCAAGGTGCCGCGCCTGACGCGGCAGTTCATCGGCGGCAAGTTCTTCGACTACCCGGTCAACTTCAAACAGGTCGTGAAGAACCTGGGCTTGTGGAAGAGCTTCCGCATCGGCTTCGACTACTTCCTGGCGCGCCTCCAGTACGGGCTGTTCAGGAAGCCCATGCGGACCTTCGAGGACTACGTGGTCGCGAACTTCGGCCGCACGCTCGCGGAGTTCTCCATGATCAACTACTCGGAGAAGATCTGGGGCATTCCGGTGGCCGACATCCACCCGGACTGGGCCAAACAGCGCATCAGCGGGCT
>JAYUCN010000245.1:0-2201 GCA_043740335.1 Planctomycetota bacterium | reverse complement strand
AAGTCGGCGCGCGACGAAACGCGCGCGACGCTCTACCAAGACGAGCCGAGCCATGGCCAACCGCCCCTCCCTCAGCCTGGTGATCCCTGTGTACCGCGGAGCCACATTCCTCGCCGTCACGCTGCAGAAGACGTGGGACTGGCTCGCCACTCAAGATCGCGCCACCGAGCTGCTCGTCGTCGACGATGGCAGCGACGATGCAACGCCGGCGATCCTGGCTGAGTTCGCGACGCGCTGCACACCATCGTCGGACCGTACCTTCACCTTGCTGCACAACGCGCGGAATCGCGGCAAGGGCTTCTCGGTTCGCCGCGCCTTCCTGCTCGCGCGCAGCGACCTCGTCGTCTTCACCGACGCCGACCTGACCTACCCGCTCGAAAACGTACCGGTGATCGTGAAGGCGCTCGAGGACGGCGCGGACGTTGCCTACGGCAGCCGCATGCATGCCAACAGCCGCTACATCGTCGCCCCGAGCTTCTTCGGCAAGCTGTTCACGCGGCACACCATGGGCCGCGCGTTCAACCTCGCCGTACGCGTGCTCGCAGTGCCCGGCGTGTTCGACACGCAGGCTGGTCTGAAGGGTTGCCGCAAGGCTGCGGCCGAACGCCTGGCCGGCCGCGTGCAGCTGTCGCGCTTTTCCTTCGATGTCGAACTGTTCGCCGTTGCGCGCCGCCTCGGCATGCACCTCGCCGATTGCCCGGTGCTGTTCGTCTACCGGAAGGAACCGTCGACGGTGCACTTCGTGCGTGACTCGCTGGCGATGTTGCGCGACATGCTGCGCGTGCGCTGGCGCTGTCTGCGCGGCGTCTACGATCGCGAACCGTCTGCCAGCCGATTGCATGACCTGCGGCAGGGCGGCGTTGCGACTGGCATCGGCCCGGCATCCGTCGTCAGCACACAGCCAGCCAAGGCGCGGCGGAGCGGCTGATGGCGCGCGTGGTGTTCGTCGCCGACGACCTCGGGATCGCGCCGGGCGTCGACGAAGGCATCGTCGCGGCGGCTCGCAACGGGCTCGTGCGCGAGGCGTCGCTGTGCGTCACGGGTGCCTCCGCAGCGACCGGCGTGCGGCTGGCGCGCGAACACGGCGTCGGCATCGGCCTGCACTTCAGCCTCACGCTCGGCCGCGCGCTGTCCGGACCGATTCGCGGGCTCACCGACGCAGAAGGCCGGTTCAAGGATCTCCTGCCGGCGCTGCGTGCGTGCCTCCTGCGCCGGGTCGACCGCGCAGCCGTGGCGCGCGAGGTGCAAGCCCAGCTCGCGGCGTTGCAGGCACTCGGTGTCAAAGCGACGCACTTCAACGGCCATCATCATGTGCACTGCTGGCCCGTGGTGCGCGACGTCTGCTTCGCGGCGGCTGCGGCAGCGGGCATCCGTTGGACGCGGCTGCCCGCGGAACCCGCGGCGATCGGCGGCCGCTGGCAGCCGCAGCGGCTTGCGCTCGCGTGGCTGGTGCGCGGGGCGCGGCGGCACGCGGTGGTCGCCGGCATGCAGGCCCTGCCGTTCCTTGGCTCAGTGACGGAGGCGCGAACGGACTTTGGCTCGCGCTTCCTGCTGGCCATGACCAGGCTGCCGGCGGGCGACTGTGAGTGGATGGTGCACCCGCGCGTGCCCGACGAGACCTTCGCTCGGCTGGACAAGCGCGGTCGCCAGCTCGAGCCGGCGGCGAGGGCGGAGCTGGCGACGCTGACGGCGCCCGCGACCCGCGCGGCGCTGGCAGCGCTGGGGATCGAAGTGATCGGCTATCAGCAGGCGACCGCCCCTTGTCGCGACCTCGAGGTGGACGTTCCGTCCGTCGGGCCCAGTGTGGGATGAAGTGTGGGATGATGCGCGCCATGGCACCAGTCGAGAGGGTCCTCACGGCTCTCCAGCAGTACGGACTGCTGTTCGGGCAGGACAAGCAGCTCCCGAGTGTGGTCGGTCTCGTGACGGGCGAGTCCCTGCGGACGTCCTGGTGGAGTCATCCGCAGGCGCAGATCATTTTCGCGGTCTTGTCGGAGCTCGCCGATCATCGTGATGTCGTCTTCACCAAACTCCTCCACGGCAAGGACACGCTCGTTCATCGCCAGCTCTGGCCGTCGCTGCTCGCGGTGGCCATGGCGCGTGAACCTTGGCAGCGACGCGGACTCTCGACGGCAGCAAAGCGCGTGCTGGTTGAACTCGAGGACGGCGAAGCACCGGTTCCTGCCACCGGTGCCGTGGCT
>JAYUCN010000244.1:0-2201 GCA_043740335.1 Planctomycetota bacterium | reverse complement strand
CCCGCAGAAACCACACGGAGGGCAGGAACAAATCGACGGCTCGAACAAGCGCTGACGATCGGCCAGTAGTGACGCCGGGCGCGCGGCTTGCCGCGACGACTACGAACGCATGTGCTCAGCCGAGTTCGTCCAGAAGCGACTCCGGCAACTGCGCCCGCAGCCGGTCGCGGGCGCGGCCGTAGCGCATCGCCACGGCATCGACGCTGATACCGAGCAGTTCGGCGGTAGTGTTGCCCGAGCGCTGCTCCACGCCACGCAGCAGCAGCACTTCGCGATCGACGGGATCGAGTGCATCGATGGCCAAGAGCACGAACTGCCTTCGCTCTTCGCGAATGGCGGCGCTGACGATGCCGGTGACACTGGCCGCGAGCCCGGAGCCGGCCGACGATCCCGTGTGCTCGTGCAGGTCGCCAGTCCGCCGCAGTTCGTGCCTGGCGAGGTTGTTGATGCGGTGCAGGATCGTCGTGGCTAGAAAGCGCAGCAGCACCGGTGTGAGACGGCCGTCGCGCGGCGTCAGCGCCGCGAGGCGTGGCAGCGCCACCAGCCAGGCATCCTGCACGAGGTCCTCGGGTTCGCAGGTGCGGCCGAACATCGCACCCAGGCGCCAACGCGCTTGCGCGATCAGGAGGGGCGACAGCTGGGCCACGAGCCAGCCGAGGCTCGCCGGATCGCCAGCGATCGCCGAGCACAGTTTGGCCGAAGTCTGGCCATGTGGGTCGACTGGCACACGGAGAGTCTATGCGCCCCTGAGCAGGCCAGCTATCGTCGCTGGACGCCATGAGCGACGCGACCTTGGACCAGGACGCCGATGCGTTCCTCGCCGCGTTCTTGATGCAGCGCCTCGCCGACCGGCAGCACGGCACCGAAGGCTCGCTCGACGACTACTGCCGCCGCTTCCCCGGCCGCGAAGACCTTGTTCGCGCGGCGTGGGCCGACACGGCGACCACCGAACAGCTCGGCCACTACCGATTGCTCGAGCTGCTCGGCCGCGGTGGCCAGGGCGACGTGTGGCTCGCGGAGGACACCCGGCTCGGCCGCAAGGTGGCGGTCAAGGTGCTGCGCGGCCTCGCACTCGCGTCGACCGAGGGGCTCGCGCGGTTCCGCCGCGAAGCGGCCGTGGCCTCGCGCCTCGACCATCCTGGCATCTGTTCGGTCTACGACGTTGGCACGTCGGACGGCGTCCCGTACCTCGTGATGCGCTTCGTCGATGGGCATTCGTTGGCCAGCGTGTTGACGGTGCGGGGGCCCGATGACGGTCACGGCCACACGAGCGACCACGTGCGGCGGGTCGTGGTGATCGTCGAGCTCCTCGCGCGCGCCCTGCATGCGGCGCACGAGGCCGGTGTGCTGCACCGCGATGTCAAGCCGCAGAACGTGATGCTGACGCAGGACGACCAGCCCGTGCTGCTCGACTTCGGCCTCGCGCGGCTGGTCGAGGACGAGACGCTGTTCACGCGCACGGGGGATGTCTTCGGCACACCGGCCTACCTCGCGCCCGAACTGCTCGCGACACCGCCCGCGGCGCCCGATCGTTGTGCCGACGTCTACGGGCTCGGGGTCACGCTCTACGAATGTCTGTGCGGCAGGCGCCCGTTCGATGCACCGACGCGCTCCTCGCTCTATCAGCAGATCCTGGTCGGCACGCCACGGTCCGTGCGCAGGCACAATCCGGCGGTGCCCCGCGATCTGGCGGTCGTCGTGCAGTCTGCCATGGAGCGCGATCCGGCCCGCCGCTACGCGACCGCCGCGGCCCTGGCGGACGACTTGCAGCGCTGCCTCCAACGGCGGCCGATCCTCGCGCGGGAGCTGGGGGTCGGCTTGCGGCTGCAACGCTGGTTCCAACGCAGTCCGGCATTCGCCTTGGCCCTCGTCTGCCTGCTCGCGTCGTTGGCCACGGGCCTCGTGGTGTCGCTGCGGTTGTGGTGGGCGGCCGAGCGTGAACAGCATCGCGCCGGTGCGTTGCTCGGCGAATGGGAACGCCTGGCCGACGGCCGGCGGCTCGAGGAACTCGTGCTGGAAGCGGACCTCAGCCTGTGGCCTGCCGTGCCGGACAAGGTTGCCGCCATGGATGCATGGCTGCTGCGCGCCGATGTGTTGGTGGCGCGTTTGTCCGACCACCAGCGTGTGTTGGCCGAGCTGCAAAGCACGGCCTGCGGCGATGGTGGAGAGCCAGCCTTCGCCGACGATGAGACGGCGTGGCG
>JAYUCN010000243.1:0-5400 GCA_043740335.1 Planctomycetota bacterium | reverse complement strand
TTCTTCGTGAAGGGCTGGTCGCCGCAGAGGAATCGACCAGCGGCCAGCAGCGTGCCGCTGCCAAGCACGAGCTCGCCGAGATCCTCGACACCGGCCCGCAGCTCGCGCGGTGGTACGTCGACGCGCAGCGGCGCGCTGCCGCGGCGGCTCGCCGCGAACCAGAGCTGGTCTGTGCGGTTGTCCTTGCCGGCACGCCCGAGGGCGATGAGGAACGCGCCCTCGGCATCGGTCTTCAGGCTCTTGTAGGCGCGGAACTGCGGGCCGCGTGCCTGGACTTCCAACCGGGCGCACACGGGGACGCGGTTGCTGTCGACGATGCGCCCGCGCAGCAGGATCTCGTCCTTCGTCGGTGCGAGGATGACGGTCACTTCCTGGTCGGCAGCCATCGGGCCCGTGAACTCCGTCCTGAGGTCGCCGACGTCGCTCGTGGTGGCGGTGTAGGCCTGGCCGAGCGGCACGCGCGCGAAGCGGGCCCAGCCGTCGGTGTCGACGAGGCGCTGGTTGCCGAAGGTCTGGCCGCCGACTTCGCGCCGCCTGGCGTCGTTGAGCCATACCGACGTGAGGCCGGGCATCGGCTGGCCGCCGAACTCGGCGCGCACGCGGACGCGGCCGCAGGCGGGCAGGCGCAGCACGATCGGTTCGCTCGGCGGTTGTTCGAGCGACAGCGCGATGCCGGGGTCCTGGTGACCAGGCACGAAGGTGCGCACGCGCCACTGCGCGGGGTAATGGCGCTTCTGCGCCGCGACTTCGATCACCTGCAGGTGTCGGATGCTCGCGAGCCCGTCCGGAGCGCGCGTGACGGCGATGGGTCCCCAGTTCCAGAGTTGCTGCAGTTCGCCGCTGGTCGCGTGGTTGCCGAGCGCGATCATGACGTCGGGTGCGGGGGCAGAGCGATCGTCGAGTACCTGCACGAAGACTTCGCGGTCGGGAACGAGGCAGAGGCGATGTCCCTCGGGCGGGGCGATGGTGTTCTGTTGAAGTTGCAGGGTGCCGTAGAGCGTTTCGTGGCGGGCCACGACGGTCGCCCAGTCCTTGATCGCGACGTTGGCTGTGCCCTTGCTGTCGGTGGTCGTGTGCCAGCCATACCGTTCGCCCATGAGTTCGGGGTCCGTGGCGAGGATGCTGTTCTCGTGATCGGTGCGCGTCGTGTCCGGGTTCTGCTCCCAGGCGCTCTGGCCAAACCAGTGCACGAGCGCACCGGGAACGCGTGCGCCGGTCGCCTTGTCGATGACGGTGATCGCGAGCCAGCGCGCGTCATCGGGGAAGGGCGGTTGGTTGGTGGTGGCGACGGCGGCGGCGGCGCGCACGGTGTCCGCCGCGTGATCCGCGGTGGCTTCGATCACGTTCGTGTTCGACGCGGTGACCGCTGCGGCGGCGACGACGGCGTGGGTGTCGGTGGGCTCACCGGGCTGCAGCGGGTCGATGGTGTCGTGTTGCCACAAGAACGACGCGACGGCAGCGCCGATCAGGAGCACGCACAATGTGAGCAGCACCAGCTTCTGATTCATTCGATCCTCGGCCGCGGGGCGCATCGTAGCGTGGGGACGGCCGCGGGACCGTTCGCCAACGCCTCCGCTAGCCGATCGTCGTCGGCGCGCAAGCAATGAGCGCATCCAGCATCGGGTTCTCCGGCGCGTCCTTCCGCCACGCCATGACCACGGGGAACGTGACCGGCGGTCGGCCCCATGGGAACGCCGCGAGCCGCCGGCTTGCCGGCCCCTGCGGTGCCAGACTTGGCACGAGCGACCAGCCGAGGCCCGACTCGACGAAGCCCAGGATCGCATCGGCCGAATCGAGGCTGATGGTCTGCGTCGGCACCGCCCCGTGGCTGCCGAGCGCCTGCATCTGGAGCGAGTACGGCCGGCTGCCGATCGGGTAGGTGAGGAACGGCATGTCGACGAGCGCGCGCAGTTGTGGCGCCTTGCCGCCCTTCGGTGCTCGGTCGCGCGGCACCACGAGGCACGGATACAGCTCGGCCACCCGCTGGCTCGCGATGTCGTCGGGGATCTCGGTCAGGTGCGCGACGATCACGTCGGCGCGCCCCGTGCGCAATGGCGCCACGTCGGCCTGCAGCATCTCCTGCAGATGCAGTTGCACGTTGGGGCGCTTCTTGCGCAGCGCCAGGAGCCAGCCCGGCAGCAGTTGCCGGATCAGCAGCGACTCGGCCTGGATCGACAACGCACCATCGAACTCGCCGGTGCCGAGCGTGCGCACGACGCCGGGCAGATCGCGGAAGAAGGGCATGATGAACGCGAGCAGGTGCGCGCCGGCCGGCGTGGGCCGCATCTGATCCTTGCCGACGCGTTCGAGCAGCTCGAGTCCGACTTCGTGTTCGAGCTTCTTCACCTGCTGGTGCAACGCGGGCTGCGTGATCGGGTAGGCCGCGGCGCGCGCGGCACGCGCGTAGCCGCCCTGCGTGGCGACGAGGTGGAAACCGGCCAGACGGTGCAGGTCGATCATGAAGTGCAGCTTATCGATAGATGCAGCGCAACTTGCGCATGAGCATCGATGGCGACGGCGATACTGCTGGTGTCGAAACCCCGAGGTCCTCCATGTCGAACGACCCGTCGCCTCCATCTGGGCCAGCATCCGCCTCCATCCGATCCCAGATCGGCGGCCTGCTGGTGGCCCAGTTCTTCGGCGCGTTCAACGACAACGCCTTCAAGATGATCGTCGCGCTGCTCGCGATCGCCGCCGTGAAGGATGGCGGCGAAGCGGCGGCGCAGTCGGTGACGACCCTGGCCTTCGTCGTCTTCACGTTGCCGCTCATGCTGTTCTCGCTGCCGGCGATGGCGCTCGGCGATCGCGTCGGCAAGCGCGGCATCGTGGTGTGGACGAAGGCGCTCGAGGTCGTGCTCATGGCGCTCGGCGCGCTGGCGCTCGGGCTGTCGCCGACCGGCTGGTTCCCGCTCGTCGTGCTCGCCGGCATGGGTGCCATGGGGGCGCTGTTCGCGCCGGCCAAGTACGGGATCCTGCCCGAGATCCTGCCGCACGATCGGCTCACGGCGGCGAACGGCCAGCTCGAGGCCGCGAGCTTCCTCGCGATCATCCTCGGCACGGTGAGCGGTGGGCTCTTGCTCGACCTGTCTTCTGGCCGGGCGTGGATGGCCGGCGTGTTCCTCACGTTCCTGGCCGTGCTTGGTTTCGCGGCGTCGTTCGCGCTACCGAAGGTGAAGGCGAGTGGCGTTGTGGAACCACTCGGCGTCGTGCTGCCGGCCGCGTGGAAGATCCTGCGTACCGACCGCCCGCTGTGGCTGGCGACGCTCGGTTCGATCGTGTTCTGGGGCGTGGCGAGCCTGCTCGGCCAGGACGTGCTCGTCTACGGCAAGCAGGTCCTCCAGCTCGACGACACGTACTCGGGATTGCCTTACGCGCTGTTCGCGATCGGTGTCGGTGGCGGGGCATTGCTCGCGGGGCGCATCTCGAAGGGCAAGGTCGAGACCGGGCTCATTCCCCTTGGCTCGATCGGCCTCGCGCTGGGCGCTGCGGCGATGGGGGTGTTGGTGCCGGGTCGTGTCGGCACGTGCGTGCTCATGACCGTGCTCGGGGTCGCGAGCGGATTCGTCGTCGTGCCGCTCAATGCGCTTGTGCAGTGGCGGTCGCCTGCCGCGCGCCGCGGGGCCGTCATCGCGCTCGTCAACGGGCTGGCGTTCGGCGGCATCCTGCTCGGCAACCTCGGTTGCCTGCTGCTGTCCTCGCTCGGCGCCGATTGCGCCACGATCCTGCTCGTCGCCGCGGCGGCGACGATCGCGGGCACGGTCTGGGCGATCTGGCTCTTGCCCGAGGCCCTGCTGCGCCTCGTCGTCATCCTCATGGCGCACACGCTGTATCGCGTGCGGGTGCTCGGTGCACGCAACGTGTCCGAGACGGGTGGGGCGCTGCTCGTGCCCAACCACGTGTCGTTCCTCGACGGGCTGTTCCTGCTGGCCGCGATCGATCGACCGATCCGCTTCGTCGTCGAACAGCACTGGTACGAACGGCCCTACCTGAAGCCGTTCCTGAAGGCGCTGCGCGCCATTCCGATTGCCGGCAGCGGCGGACCGCGCGTCGTGCTGCGCGCGCTGCGCGAGGCGGGCCAGGCGCTCGACGACGGTGAACTCGTGTGCCTGTTCGCCGAAGGCGAGATCAGCCGCATGGGCAGCACGCTGCCGTTCCGCCGCGGCTTCCAGCGCATCGTCAAGGGGCGCTCGGCGCCGGTCGTGCCCGTGCATCTGGACCGCGTCTACGGCAGCCTGCTCAGCGCGCGCGCGGGCCGCGTGCAATGGTGGCCGACGAGGGTGCCGTGCCCCGTGACCGTGTCGTTCGGCGTCGGCCTGCCGAACACCGCGACACCCGCCGAAGTGCGCCGCTGCGTCGACGAACTGTGCGAGGCGGCGTGGCAACTGCGCGC
This sequence comes from Planctomycetota bacterium, assembly GCA_043740335.1. Lineage (GTDB taxonomy): Bacteria > Planctomycetota > UBA1135 > UBA1135 > UBA2386 > DASVAL01. The sequence continues at coordinate 1,010 of JAYUCN010000243.1, read as the reverse complement.
GCTCGAACTGCGGCCGCTGCATCACCTGTTCGTGCGGTCCGTGCGGCGCGCGCCGTGGCGGCCGTTGCTGGCGGACAGTCAGGGCAAGCGGTTGTCGCGCGCCGGCGCGTTGGCCGCTGCGGTCGTGCTCGCACGCCGATTGGCAACCGCGTGGAAGGGCCAGGACGCGGTCGGCATCCTGCTGCCGCCGTCGATCGGCGGCGCACTGTCGGCGTTTGCGGCGAGTCTGTCGGGCCGGACGGCGGTGCCGCTCAACTACACCGTGGGACCGGCCGCACTCGGTTCGGCGGTGCGGCAGGCAGGCCTGCGCACGGTGCTCACATCGCGCGCGTTCCTCGAGCGCCTCAAGGTCGAGTTGCCCGATGGCCTCACCGTGATCTTGCTCGAGGAGGTGCTGGCGGGAGTCACACGCGGCGAGCGCTTCGGTGCCGCACTGCGCGCGCTGTGCTTGCCGATGCCTTGGCTCGAGCGCGCGTGCGGCGCGGCGCGACGCGTCGTGCGGAACGACACGGCGACGATCCTCTTCAGCAGCGGCAGCACGGGCGAACCGAAGGGCGTCGTGCTCACGCACCGCAACGTGCAGGCGAATTGCGACGCGGTGGCGCAACTGGTGCCGCTCGACCACGAGGACCGGCTGCTCGGCGTGCTGCCGCTGTTCCACTCGTTCGGCAACCTGGCGCTCTGGTACGCGGTGCAGCAGGGTGCGGGCATCGTGTTCCACCCCAATCCGCTGGACGCCGTCGCCGTCGGCGAACTCACGGCCACGCATCGCGCGACGATCCTGCTGGCGACGCCGACGTTCCTGCAGCTCTACCATCGCCGCTGCGAGCCGGGGCAGTTCGGTTCGCTGCGCGTCGTGTTGACGGGCGCCGAGAAGCTTACGGAGACGCTGGCCGACGCGTTCGCCGACCGCTTCGGCATCCGCCCCGTGCAGGGCTACGGCTGCACGGAGTGTGCGCCGGTCGTCGCCGTGAGCACGCTCGGCTACCGCGCGCCGGGCTTCTACCAGG
>JAYUCN010000242.1:0-2204 GCA_043740335.1 Planctomycetota bacterium | reverse complement strand
GCAGCCCGCGCAGGGACGGCAGGTGCGCGAGAGCCACGTCGTAGGAGTCGAGGCAGCGCAGCGACAGATTCTCGAGCAATGGCAGCTTCTCGAGCGTGGCCACGACGGCCGACGCGTCGCCGTTGCTGAACTTGGCGACCAGCACTGTGCCGCTGAGTTCGAGGCGCCGCAGCTTCGTGAACGAACCGAAGTGTCGCCACGACGCGTTCGTGATGTGCCGCGGGTGCTCGGGCGGCGTCATCTTGAGCGAGAGGCCGAACGACTCGTTCCACGACTCGCGCACGACGAGCACTTCGAGATCGCGCAGCCGCGTGAGCGCCGCGATCACGGCGTCGTCGACGCCGTTCGCCTCGACGCCGCGCGTCGTCAGCGGCAGCGCCTCGACGTCCGCCACCGAATCGACGTGCGCGAGCTCGGGCTCCTGCACGACGACGGGCGGCGTCACGACCACCTTGTCGTTGCGCGCGGGCCAGAGTGCCGTGCCACACACGACGGCGGTTCCGAGCGGCCGCGATGAGCCAGCGCGACCTCGCGGCATGAATGGGGCCATGCGCGTCGTTGAGGCTCGGCATCTGTTCGCCCACCCGCGCCCGCACGGCGTCGACGAGATCCGGCGGCGTCTCACCGCCGAGTCGTTCGCCGAGGCCCCAGTCCAGCACGCGGTCGTCGCTGTCGTCTTCGTTCTGATTCATGGCTGGCGTCTCCGTTCGATGCAGGCCCGCAGTCCCGCGCGCAACCGCTGCAGCAGCGTGCGCACGCCGTGTTCGCCGATGCCGAGTTCATCCCCGAGCTGTTTGCGACCGAGCCCGTCGCGGTAGGTGCGTTCGAGTGCCAGGCGCGAGCGCGGTGGCAATTCGCCGAGACACGCATCGAGTGCCTGCAGCCAGCCAGCGCCATCGTCCATCGCGAGCTGCTGCTGCCAGACGCGTTCGGCCGCCTCGGCCTGCCGTTCGGCCCGCCGCCGTTCATCGCGTTGGTCGCGCAACCACAGGAACCTCGCCGTCTGCCGCAGGAACGCCGCGGCCTAGGCATCCTCGCGCCCGGTCATGCCCTTCTGCAGCGCGATGAGCAGCGCATCCTGCGCGATCTCCTCGGCGCGCGCGCCGCGGCAACCGCAGACGCGAAGGAAGCGCCACAGCCCGACCTGATGGCGGCGCACGAACGCGGTCAAGACCTCGTCGGGTGCTTGGGGCAGCGGCATTCGGATCGGGTTCTGCAAGGCCGGCACGACGCGGAGTCCCCCGCGGCGCGGGAAGGGTACGCAGGAATCCGGCTCGCGCGCGTGGCATCTCGGGTCGCAAGCTCGCAGAACGTGGCTCGCTGGACGCCGATGGTGGGGACCCCGGGGTCCCCGACGCAGTCCGGAAATGTGTCCCCCCCTTGTCCGGTCTTCGCGCGCTCATCGCTATCGTCCAGTGCCCGGCCATTCCCTGGCCGCCGGATCACCGCTATCGCGCGTCGCGGCGATCGGGCGCCAAGCATGTACGCGCACCACAGCATCAGCGTGCCCATGAACACCCCCTTGCGCTACCCGCGGGCGACGAGCCTGGCGGTTCTTCTTCCCATCCTGTCGGCACCGGCTCAGGCGGTCTTGGGCCCCTGGGCCCTGGCGTCGCCTCCCCCGGTGATGGCCGGCAACGTCATCACCTGCGCCGGCAACGGCTTCGGCATTGCCATCGGGCCCTGCGTCACGCTCAGTGCGAAGGCCCACGTCAAGGAAGCCCTGGTCGGCGCGTCGACCTGCAACCACGAAGTCCATGCGACAGCGATGCTGACCGTCGGGCCCCTGCCGACCTTGGTCGAGTTCACGGGAGACCTTCACGGCCTGCTGCAGCTCACCGATGTACCTGGTACGGTGGATGTGGGCGCCATAGTCAACCTCACCCCGCCCGGAGGTGCGGTCATCGTCTGCAATCCGGTCCCCAACTTCCTTGCCGCGGTCGGACTCGTGCCGGTTGCGACCCACTGCGCCGCCTCGCTCTGTCTCGCGCCCGGCGTCTACACGGTCGAGGCCATCCTGAGCGTCGGGGCGACCATCTCGGCGGGACTCGGCGGCGACGATGCAATCAGCGACTTCATGCTGCCCGGTGGGTTCTTCAAGGTCTGCGTGTTCGATCGCGGTCCATGGGACGAGGTCGTCGTGGTCCTGCCCGACAACCACTGCCTCTGCGAGTCACCGACGCAGACCGGCAACGCCGGTTCGA
>JAYUCN010000241.1:0-5407 GCA_043740335.1 Planctomycetota bacterium | reverse complement strand
TTCATCCACGCGTTCGCGGCGATCACGAACACTCCGCTCGCGATCCCGGCCAGCAACACGCCCACACCGGCGAGCTGGTGGGTCCGCGCCCGCAGCTTCTGCCAGCCGTAGAGGTAGAGGCCGAGGCAGATCGCCTCGAGGAAGAACGCGAACCCCTCCATCGCGAACGGCAAGCCGATGACCGGTCCGGCTTGACGCACGAACTCGGGCCACAGCAACCCGAGTTGGAACGACAAGGCGGTGCCCGACACCGCCCCGACCGCGAACAAGATCGCGGTGCCCTTCGACCATCGCTTGCAGAGGTCGAGCCAGACGGGATCGCGCGTGTGCAGCCAACGCCCCTCGGCCAGCACCATCAGCAGTGGCATGGCCATGCCGACCGCTGCGAACACGATGTGGAACGCCAACGACAGCGCCATCAGGCAACGGGCGGCAAGGAGGTCGCTCATCGGCGTGCTGTCCCGCAGGTGCTACTTGCCGAAGGTCTCGCCGACCGCGAACAGCTCCTGCCGCGTGAGCACGTGCCGCCGCGCGCTGCTCGGTGCGGCGACGAGGCCCTTCTCCTCGTGCACCGCGACGCGCAGTTCGAAGCACCACGGTTCGTGGCGGAACACGAGCGCATGCAGCGTGCCAAAGCCGCGGTTGCCGCCGCGCTGCACCGACTCGAGGATCGTCCATGCTTCCTCGACCGACACGAGCTTGTCACCGCTGACGAGGCAACCGTCGATGCACGTGCGCACGCGCTGTTCGCGATCGAGGCTGTCCTTGCTCGCCTGGCGGCCGTCCTTGCGCGTGCGGAAGTGGTTCGTGAGCACGACTGCGCCGGGCGTCGCTTCTTCCTGCACGCTCGAACCGGAATCGGTCTCGAACACGGCAGCGGGCGGCATCCCCGCGGGCACCGCGGGCAGGACCACGTGCGTCAGGTACCCCGCGGGCGGACTCGTGTAGCCGAGCAGGCGCTTGCTTTCGTCGAAGACCTTGCCGCCGGCCGCCGCCACGCTCTGTTCGAGGATCATGCGCGCCGCTACGGCCGTCGGCCACGACTCGGGCTCGGGCGTCATCGTGATCTTCGCCGAGCCTACGTGCAGGAACGCCGCCAGCCCTTCGCTGCTTACACCCGTGACGGTGCCGATGAAGCCGGGCCAGGACACCGACGCCACGGCGCGTCCGTTCGGGAAGTGCTGCACGACGAGCACCGTGTGTTCGAGCATGTGGTTGCCCGTGAACGGCCAGTCGAAGTTGCGGCCCGTCAAGACACCGCCGCCGACCGCCTGCTCGCCCCACACCGTGAAGCTGCTGCAGCCCATGAGGCCGAACACGTCCATGGCGTTGGCGACGAGCAGGTCCTGCAGATCGAACGCGCGTTCGAGCTCGGGCATCATGAGGTCGACCTTGCTGTCGGCGAGGCCTCGCCAGAGGCCATCGAGTTCGGCGCGCACGTCGTCGGGATACGTGATGAGGCGACCGAGGGCGGCTCTCGCCTGCTTCAACAGGGGCTGCTTGCGCGCGAAGCGGGCCGTGAACTCGGCGATCGCGACCGCGGCGATGTCCTTCCCGAGCAGGAGACCGTGCGCGTAGCCGCGTTCGGCCGGCGTGCCCCAGACGCGCAACAGCGTGAGTCCGCCATGCTGCTCGACGCGACCGTGCACCGTGGCCACTGCGACGGTCGGCGGCGTCACCGCCGGCGGTGCCGCGGGCGTCTGCGCGAGCGCGAAGCTGCAGATTGTGAGAACGGCCAACCACCGCGGTGCCTGGGCTCTGGTCGTCATGACGCCCACTGTGCCGCACTGCGTTCCGTCTGCCAACCGCCCGATCATCGACGTCGGTGCAGAACGCGCTCGATCCCATGGCCCACGCTCGCGAACGTGGCGCTGTCGCCAGCCGTGGTCACAGTCAGCGCCCCCTCGCCAAGCGGGTCCTGCAGGTCCGGCAACGGTGCTCTGCGATGGAACGCGACCGCCAGCCGCAGCAGGCGAAGATGAGCCGAGGCCTCGCGCCGCTGTTCCTCCAACTCGACGGCGCGTTCCAGGAATGGTGAGAACAAGTCGCTGTTGTTCGCTCGATCCTCGGCCACCACTGCCAGAAGTCGGAGTCGGCGGCTCGGCCAGGTCTCCGACGGCGTGGACTCGCGTTCGAAGCGCTGCACGAGTGCTGTCAACTGCTCAGCCCGCGCCATGCCGGAGCGGCGCACGGAGAAGCCGTGACGCCAGGCGCAGAGCGGCGTCGCCATGCCGAGATCCTGCGCATCGACGACCGGCTTCTCGCGCAACATGGAGACCACATGCACTGCTGCTTGCGCCGGCATGCGCGACTCGACGGTCAGGGCTGCATCCGCCTTTGCGAGAGCGTCGGCGAGCCGCGCGAGCAAGGCGATGTCCGCCTGTTGCAGCAGCGCCTCTTCGAAGGCCAGCACGATCTTCTGGACCACAAACGCCCCGATCGACTGCACGAGCGGCGTCTCGAACGTGGTCAGGTCGACGCCGCACGCGAGCCCGTCGAGCAGGCAATCGAAAGCACCGACGAGGTCGCCGTTGCGCGTCTGGTCGCGAGCCTGGAGCAGAAGTGCTGCGTGCAGCCCCAGCAATTCGAAGAGACCATCCGAAGTCGGCCAGGCAGCCGGCGTCACGCCACCACCATCCGTGCCTTGTTGATGCGCGGCGACACGCAGTGCTTCCGCTGCCGGCGCCAGCGTCGCCAGGAGCTCGCGATCTTCGGCCGTCGGCAGACCCGCATCGCCCGTCGCCTCTACGAGCTCCCGCAGCCGGTCTAGTTGCTTGCCGTTCACCCCGGCGGCGAGCCGAGCCGCCGCTTCATACCCCGCCCGCGACGAGCCGGCCTTCGCTTCGCCATGCAGCACCGGACACTCCGGCGCCTCGCGCCGCCATTGCGCTGCCCGTTCGCTCGCCCATCGCACGCTCGCCTGCCAACCGTGCGAATCGGCCGACAGGCTGGCCACGAGCATCGCGCCGAGCACGAGCACGACGAGCAGGGTCCATCGCACGATCGACATGGCACCGTGGGACGAGGCCACCGTCGCGATCTTCCGCGCTACGTGGCGGCTACTTTGCCGCGCGGTAGATGTCTTGCACCGACTTCAGCAACTTCAACGCCTCACCCATCGGCCGCTGGAACGCGTTGCGCCCCATGATCGAACCAAACGCGCCGCCGTCGGCGAGGCCTTTGATCTCGGCGAGCACTTCCTCGGTGCCCTTCGCTTCGCCGCCCGAGAAGATGATGATGCGGCGACCGCCGAACGCACTCTGCACGACGTGGCGCGTGCGCTCGGCGAGCGTGCCGATCGGGATCTTCTCCGACTCGTAGACCTTTCGCGCCGCGTCCTGCTCGATGTGTTCCGTCGGCGGCTTCACCTTGATGATGTGCGCGCCGAGTTGCGCCGTGATCTGCGCCGCGTAGGCACAGACATCGACCGCCGTCTCGCCCTTCTTGCTCAGAGCGGTGCCGCGCGGGTAGCTCCAGACCACGACCACGAGGCCGGCGGCCTTCGCTTCCTCGGCGATCTTCCTCAGCTCCATGTACATCGCGTCGCGCTGGCTGCTGCCCGGATAGATCGTGAACCCGACCGCCGCGCAACCGAGCCGCAGCGCATCCTGCACCGAGCCCGTCACCGCGGGCTTCGGATCCGCGTTGCTGAACAGCGAGTCGCTGTTGTTGAGCTTCAGGATGAGCGGGATGCGGCCCGCGTACTTGCGCGCGCCGGCTTCGAGGAAGCCGAGTGGTGCGGCGTAGGCGTTGCAGCCCGCCGCGATCGCGAGCTCGAAGTGGTAGTGCGGGTCGTAGCCCGGCGCGTTCTTCGCGAACGACCGCGCGGGGCCGTGTTCGAAGCCCTGGTCGACGGGCAGGATCACGAACTTGCCGGTGCCGGCGAGCGCGCCCGTGTCCATCATCCAGCGCAGGTTCTTCAGGACGCCGGGGTTGTCGGATTCGTACCAGCCGAGGATTTCGTCGACGCGCTTGCTCATGACTTCGTGGGGCGAACGGCTGCGCCATTCGGCATGGAAAAGGGAAGAGGCGGAGGATTGTGGGCAGAGCCTCCGCCGATGCAAGGGCTCGGCCATCGGCAGGACGAGAAGGCCGCGACGGATCGCGCTACTTGAGCCTCAGTCCCTCTTCCTGGCCTCCCGTCGAGAATTCCCAGAAGAACCACAGCGGGTCGGCCGTGCCGATGTGCAGCAGCACGCGCACCTGGTAGTGCTTGCTGGCCTCGAGGTGCTCCTTCGGCAGGCAGAACACGGCGTCGCGGACCTCGACCTTGCGGTTCAGTGGCACCTTCGGTGTGTGCAACCAGGTCGGCACCTCCTTCTTGCAGCGGTCGGTCCAAGCCTTGTAGTCCTCCCCGTCCTTCACGCAGAAGTTCTTCGCCGGCTGCTTGCCGCCTCCGCGCGCTTCGAACAACTGCATCGACGACTCCTGCAGACTGAGCGCCACTTCGCGCTGCAGTTGCAGGCTGATCGGATAGCCGGTCTTGGTGATGTCCTGCTGGTCCGCGGGCTGGTCCTCGAGCGGGTTCGGATGCTCGATGCCGTGGAAGCTCCGCGGCACGTCCTTCATGTTGTGCGGCGGCCACAGGATGAGCTTCGGTGCGAGCTGAGGATCGTAGGGCTCCTCGAGCGAACCCATGTCGAGCACCGCCACGGTGAGGTCGTTTTCGTAGAGGTACGAATAGCCGAAGCGCTTGATGTTGTGCTCGAGCAGCGGGAAGCGGTGGTACGGCGTGCCAAGCCACCCGTCGATCGAGTCGCGCGCGAAGTCGACGCCGCCGATGCCCCGCTTGTGCTCGATGACCGAGCCCATCGCGGCGCGTTGGCCGCGCGGCGTGAAGCCTTCGAGCGCCGGGTTCTCCTCGTGCGCCTCGGGCCACTTGAGGTGTTGCTCGGGCCACTTCGTCAAGAACCGCGCGTGATCTTCGCACGCTATCGACGACTCGGCATCGAGTTCGCAAGCCGGCAGGCCGCCGAACACACCCTCGGTCAACTTGCCGTCGGCGCCCCAGGTGTAGGTCAGGCCAGTGGCCCGCGCGGCGTTGAGGCGATCGAGCACGGAGAGTTCCTCCTTGCTCGGCCGTTCGGGCAACAGCGGCGGCCCATAGCCCGTGCCGGCGGCGACACCCGAGTCACCGCGCGCCCACTCGCGCCACTCGTCCTCGACGGTCGCGAGCTTCTTGCCCAGGGTCTTCTCCGCGATCCCCTCGACGTCCTCGATGGTCGGGATCTTGTCGTCCGGCAACGCCATGAAGTAGTCGAGCCACTTGTCGGGGTACGCCGCCATCAGCCACGTCGTGAAGTTCCAGGACTTGAGGCGGCAGTCGTTGCGGAAGCGCGACAGGCGCTCGCGCGGCACCTGGTTGCACGCCCAGTCCTGGTTCGACATGGCCTGATCGCGCACCGCA
>JAYUCN010000240.1:0-5434 GCA_043740335.1 Planctomycetota bacterium | reverse complement strand
GCTGCTGCCGCTCGTGCGGCAGCAGCGCCTCCATCTGCGGCACCAGATCCTGCCTGAGGAAGTCCGCGTGCCGCGGATCGTCCGCGTACTCGTGCATGCGATCGGGCGACTGCGTCATGATCGCGATGAGCGGCGGGATCTCGTGCCGGTGGATGAGATTGTCGAGCACCGCCTGCAGATTCGCGAACCCGAGGTAGTCGGAACCGTCGTGCACGATCAGCAGCGGATACCGCCGCGTCTCGCGGAAGCGCGCGGGCCGATAGACCGTGATCGGCCGCCAGTCGCCGAACACGCGGCTGTCGACGTGCCGTTCCTCGAGCGTGCCGCGCCGCGCCTCGGGATCCTCGACCGTCCAGTCCGGCGGCGCATAACCTTCGCCGTAGACCACGGAGTTGGCGCCGAACGGATCGCGCGCCGTGTGCTTGTTCAGCGGATCGCGGATCAGCGTGCCGCGCCCGAACATCGCGACGCCGAGCTTGTACTCCATGCGCGAACGCGGCGGCAGGTCGATCTGGAGCACCCACGTGTTGCCGTGCTGCAGGCGACGGAACGGCAGCGAGCCCGGCAGGCCATGGATCCAGTGGTGCAGCGTCACTTCCTGCGCCAGCCCGTGGAAGACGAACGTCACGGACCGGCCCTCGACGTGCGGGAACTCCTTCACCGCGAGCAGGTCGTCGATGGCGTCACTGCCTTGCGCAACCGCTGCTTCGAGTTCGCCCAGGATCGCGCTCATGGCGAGGCCTCCTCGACGCGACCATCGTCGCCGAGTCGCTGCGTGCCCGCGAGAGCCGACCAACGGCCACCGATCCAATCGATGCGCGACCCCTCGTCGAGCAGCACACACTGCGCCGGTTGGAAGCGTCGCGCCAGTACCTGCATGGTGCGCGCGTCGTGGGTGTGCAGACGCTTGCTGCCATGCGGCAGCGCCACGAGGTCTGGCACGAGGCCGAAGCCGGCTTCCATCACTTCGGCGTACGAACTGCCCTGCGGCGGCGCGTCGTGGAACAGCACGATGCGTTCACACAGCGCCATGGCCCCCGCCGACCACGCGATCACGGGCCGGTCGCCGTGCAGGCCGAACACGTCGAACAGGCGCAGCCGGTGCAGCAGCACGGCGACGTGGCCACCGGCGACGAGCAGGCACGACGCCCGGGAGATCTGCCTCTTCAGCTCGCGCCGCTCGCGCTGCACGGCGGTGCGTTCGTGCGGACTGAAGCGTGCCTCGAACTCGGCGTGGATGTGGGCGACGCGGGCCCGGTGTTGCTCGTCGAGCTCGCGCACCATCGCCAGCGACTCGGCCCGCTCGGGTGCCAGCAAGACTTCGTCGCCGACGCGGCGGAACAGTTCGCGCGTCGCATCCATGAGGCCTTGCAGGCGGAGCCGGTAGAGTTCCTGCACGGCCCGCAGCGTGTCGTGCCGCTGCCGCATCGCCGCGAGCAGCTCGTGGTCCTGTTCGAAGATGCGCTCGACACGCGCCCACACCTCGAGGTTCGTGACTCTTCGCTGCACGTGCTCGCGCAGTTCCTGATCCTCGGCTTCGCGCTCCTCCCAGCCCGCCGTGACCACCGCGACCGGGCCCGACCGCGGGCCGGGGACCAGGGTCTCGATGGCGGCGCGCACGATGCGAACGTGCCGCTGCGGGCCGAGCAGGATGGCGGAAGACAACATGCTGGGGCGCCCCCCATACCCGAGTGCTGGCGAGGAAGGAAGCCTACCGCGCACCCGAGTCAGGCCAGATCGCTGTCGCCGAGCGTGAACCACCACGACGACGCCAGGAACTCGGGCGTGATCTGCGGGATGCAGATGTTGTGGATGAGCCGGCGCTGCATCCAGGTCGACGACGGCACCGCAGTGAACCCGCGCGCGTGCAGCGCCTGCCACTCCGGTGACCACTGCGGGAACACGGCGAGCAGACGCTGGCGGCCCTGTTCGTGCTGCCGCCGCGTCGCCACCGCGAGCAGCGCGTCGATGACTTCGCTGTCGCGCTCGGGCACGAGCCAGTCGACGATCGTCGCCGACTCGGGCGCCAAGCCCCGCTCGGGCTTGAGCACGAGCAAGCCGCCCAGCCGACCCGCGCGCCGCGCCGTCCACAGTTCGTAGTCGGCGCGCGCGGGGTTCTCGACGTAGCGCCAATGCAGGTAGCGGTAGTCGCGGCGCAGCAGGCACGACTTCTCGGCGCGCACCTGCTCGTAGAGACCACCGAGGTCGGGCGGCACGACGGCAACGCGTTCCACCCTGACTCCCGCCGGCGCCACGAGCGGCGCCAATGCGCGATCGCGGATCAGGTAGTCGATCGCGCACATCAGGACGTACTTCAGATACCGCTGGCCGATGCGGAACGCGGCGTCAACGGGGAAGCCGTAGAACAGCGCGTCGCCGATGCGCCGACTGTGGTCCCAGAACGGCATGCAGGTTTCGACGAACAGACTCTTGGCGCGCAACCCCTGGCGCCAGTTCGGATGCGTCATCGAGTCGACGCAATGGATGAAGCGTTGCGCGCCCGACGGCGTGTCTGTGAGCATCGGCATGCCCGCGTACTGCGACGCGATTGTGCCATCCGCGGCGACCGCCACCGAGATGCGGTGCCCCATCGGGTTCTGCAACCACGCCCACCGCCACTGCTCGAGCGTGCGATCGACGTAGGTCGGGCCACACACTTCGCGGAAGACGAGGTTGAACGTCTGCAGGATCGCGTGTTCGTCACCGGGCCGGTAGGGCCGGATCGTCAACTCGGACTCCGTCATCCCAGAAGCCTGCGGCAAAACTCAGTGACGAGTCGCGTCAGCATCGCCGCCGCCTGCGCGCCGGCCGCGACCACCTCGTCGTGCGCCAACGGCCGGTCGGAGATTCCCGCCGCGAGGTTGGTGACCAACGACAGACCCGCGACTTCGGCCCCCATCGCGTTGAGCGCGATCGCTTCGTGTACGGTGCTCATGCCGACCGCATCGGCACCGAGCGTCTTGCACATGCGCACTTCCGCCGGCGTCTCGTACGACGGGCCGAGCAGGCCCGCATAGACACCGGGCCGCAGGCGCGCGCCGGCCTGTTGCAGCAGCGCGCGCAGCCGCGGCGCATAGACGCGCGTCTGGTCCGGGAAACGCGGCCCGAACGCCGGCTCGTGCGCGCCGATCAGCGGCGAACAGCCCGTGAGGTTCAAATGGTCGACGAGCAGCATGAGGTCGCCCGCCGACAGATCGTCGGCGATGCCACCGGCGGCGTTCGTGAGCAGGAAGCTCGGCACGCCGCAGTGCCGCAGCGTGCGCACCGCGCGTACGACGTCCGCGGGCCGCCACCCCTCGTAGAGGTGCACGCGACCCGTGAGGCAGGCGACGGGCGTGCCCGCGACGGTGCCAACCACGAGTGCAGCACCGTGCCCCTGCACGTGCGGCACGGGCCAACCTGGAATCTCCGCGAACGGCACGACGATGGCGTTCTCGACGCGCTGCGCGAAGTCCTTGAGGCCGCTGCCGAGCACGATCGAAAGCCGCACGGCCGCCATCCGCGCGACCCCGAGTCGCTCGCGCAGGAACGACGCGGCGCGGTCCACGGCTTCCAGTTCGTTCGTCCCGCTCACGAAGTGCCCTCGCTCGCCAGCACCCCGGCCACGCACGCCGTCATGCAGGTCGCGATGGCGCCGCCGAACATCGCGCGCAGGCCGATGCGCGCGAGATCGCTGCGTCGTTCGGGCGCCAGGGCGCCGAGGCCACCGACCTGGATCGCGACGCTGCCGATGTTGGCGAAGCCGCACAGCGCGAAGCTCGCGATCATCGCCGTGCGCGGCGAGATCGTGTGCTGCGTGATCATCGGGCCGAGCTGGCTGTAGGCAACGAGCTCGGTCATCGCGATCTTGGTGCCGAGCAGTTCGGACAACGTCGACACTTCGCCCGTGGGTACGCCCATCACGGCGGCGACGGGCCAGAAGACGATGCCGAGCGCCCCGTGCACCGACCACGAAGTGTCGAAGAGTCCGAGGCCGGCGTCGAGCACGGCGACGAGGCCGAGGAACGCGATCAGCATCGCGGCGACGTTGAGCGCCAGCTTGAGACCGTCGCCGGCGCCGGCCGCGGCCGCTTCGACGACGTTGCCATACGCCTCCGTCTCGATCCTGGCGACCTTGCCCATCGTCTGGCTCTGCTCGGTCTCGGGCCACAGCATCTTCGTGCAGATGAGACCTGCGGGCACCGCCATGACCGAACCCACCATGAGGTGCCCGGCGTCGACGCCGAAGCCGACGTAGAGCGCGAACACGCCGCCCGCAATCGTCGCGAAGCCGCCGACCATGATCGCGTGCAGTTCGCTCATCGTCATGTTCTTCAGGAACGGCCGGATGAGCAGCGGCGCCTCGGTCTGGCCGACGAACACGTTGGCACAGGCCGACAGCGACTCGCTGCCCGACGTTCCCATGACACGCACCATCACCCATGCCATGCCACGCACGATCCATTGCATGACGCCGAGGTGGTAGAGCACGGCCATGAAGCTGCTGAAGAAGATCAGCGTCGGCAGCACCATGAACGCGAACACGAAGCCGTTCTGCGGGCCGAAGACCGCGCCGACCTTGTCACCCTGGGCCAGGGCGCCGAACACGAAGTTGCTGCCGCCCTGTGACAACTTCAGGAACGCACTGACCTTGTCGCCGAATGCCTGCAGGGCCGCGTTGCCAGCGCTCCAATAGAGGAACAGCAAGCCCAGCACCGCCTGCAGCAGCACCCCCACCCCCACGAGTCGCCACGAGATCGCGCGCCGGTTCTTCGAGAAGCAGAAGCAGAGCGCCAGCATGACGGCGATTCCGCACAGCGAAACGAGGCGCAACATGGGGCGCGGATGCTAGCGGGGCGACCCCGGGCTGCCCACGATCCGCAGTCATCCCTGGCAAGGGCGAAATCATGCGGGCCGGGCGCCACTGCCTTGACGGCACCCGCGAACCCGTCGACCATTCCAGGCTCCCGCCTCGGGGTCTCGTCCGTCTCCCACCAACCAGGAACACCATGCCCGCTTCACCACGTGCCGTTGCCTTCTGGGCGACCGTCCTGCTCGGCACCCTGTCCGCACCTGCACTCGCACAGGGCTGCCCCGGCCCCGGCACCTTCTGGAAGCGCGACACGCTGCCGGTCACGCCTTCCGGTTTGACCGGCGTGAGCGTCATCCAAGGCATGTGCGAAGGCGAGAGTGCCGGCGTCGTCTTCGAGATGCCGGCGAACATGTCCGTACAGCGCATCACGCAGGTCGTGGCCCCCTGGGGTGCTGTGCTCGGCGTGAACGGCTTCCAGGCGGCGCTCGACGTCGAGGTCTACGACGGCGTGAGCTTCAGCGGCGCCAACGTCAACATGGGCACGCTCGTGTTCAGTCTCACCAACCAGGCCAGCGCGAACATGCAGGTCGCGAGCCACGGCCTCAACGTGCTCGACACGAGCACCTACAACATCATCGTCGG
>JAYUCN010000239.1:0-2218 GCA_043740335.1 Planctomycetota bacterium | reverse complement strand
CGACGACGGCAAGGTCCGCTGCGTCGTGCGCACGCGCGGCAAGCCGACGCGCACCGTCCCACCCGACGAGCCGGTCTGGATCGATCCGACCACGCTCGAACGGCTCGAACTGCAGGGTGCCGGCGCCCGCCAGTCGGCCGCGGTGGCGCGGCTCGAGGACCTCGAACTGCCGTTCGTCCGGCGCGCCGAGGAGAAGGTCTGGGTGCTCGACGTCGATGCGAAGTTGCGCGAACGCTTCGTCAGCGTGCCAGCGTTCGAAGTGGAGTTGCGTCTCGGCGCCGCCAGCGCGCTCTTCGAGTTCCGCTGCGTGCCGCCGAAACTGGACCTCACGGATCCCGTGACGACCTTCGTGGTGCAACAGCGCAAGAGGGTCTTCGTGCCGGGCAGCCGCGACTGGCTGGCTGTCCACATCGACGACATCACGGCGGGCCACGTGCTCTTCGAGATCGTCGCCGCCGACGGTGCCATCGTCGTGCCGCAGCGGTTCGTGCGCGATCGCGACCACGTCGAGTTCCAGCTCGCGAGCGGCCGCTACGTGCTCACCGTGCAGAAGCTCGTGAACCTGCTGATCGGGGACGACCACGCCGAGCTCGCCGTGCAGGATGCGGCGACGTTCCGGCAGGATCGCATCGACCAGTTGCTGACCGCCATCGAGGCGAGCGGCGACACGTTCCTGCGCGAAGGCAAGGAGTACGAGGGGTCGATGGCCGCGCAGTTCCTGATCGCCAAGCTCGGCTCGCACCGCGGCAAGCCGCCGGACGTCGCCGAGTTCGTCGTGCAGTTCGCGAGCAGGTCGAGCAAGACTGGCGAGCCCTATTCTGTGCGGACCAAAGACGGCACGGTGGTCACCATGCGCGACTGGCTCGCGGCCGCGCTGAAGGCGATCGAGAGCGCCGAGACGAAGGTCATGCGGAAGTAGCCTTCGCCAATCCATTCGCCGCTGTCTATGGTGAAGCATGGAGGCATTGCATGACCAAGGAGTGGTTCCCGTTCTTCTCGATGCTGTTCTGGTGCTGCACGAAACTCGCCGGGCTCATCCTTCTGGTGTCCGGCTTGTGGGCGCTGTGCACGATGCTGGCGGCGAAGTTCGAGTTCTGGCCGCTGCTCATGATGGCGGTGGCGCCGATGGGCATCGGCTACTTCCTGCTGATGTCCGACTTCGTCTACGACCTCGGCTCGGCGGAGCAACAGCGCCGGCAACGGGCCACGAAGTAGCATCGGCTCAAGGCTTCGGTGCTGGCTCAGCGGCGGGTTGCTGCAAGCTCTTCTTGTCGAAGTGCGGGTTGGCCACCAGCACGTCGCAGGTGCGACACACCTCGTGGTAGTCGCGCGCGTTCATGCGCCGCCGGAAATCGCGGTACTTCTCCGAGTTCCAGATCTGCTCGAGCGACTGCTCGTTGACGTTGCCCATCGTCAGCTCGCGCGGACCGCGGCAGCACGGGAAGACGTTGCCGTTCGGCTCGATCTTCACATAGCTCGTGGCCATCGAACAGAAGTGCGGGAAACGCTCCTTGATCTCGTCGAGCATCACGGAGAGCACGTCGCCCGTGATGCCGCGCACCTCCGGCTCGTGCGGCACGATGTTGCGACGATACGGATCGTCCATGTCGACGTGGAAGATCATGCCACGCACCCGCGCGCGCTCGCAGGCGCGGTCGATGCCGGCCACGATCTGCTCCTGTGTGAACGCGGCGAACACGTTCTGGTCGACGCAGCGGATCGCGTTGTCGAGCATCGGCTGGATGCGCAGGTCGCACTTGGCGGCGACGGCACCGAGGTCGGCGAGGAAGTCGATGAGCTCGTGCAGTTCCTGGAGGTTGTCCTTCACGAGCACGGCGACGAAGCCGACCGGGATCTTGCGTTCGGCGGCGACCGCAAGCACTTCGCGGATGTTCCCGACCACCTGGTCGAAGTCGGCGCCCGCGCGCAGCATCTCGAGCACCTGCTTGTTGCTGCTGTCGAACGAGATCCACAGCTTGTGGATGCGATCGCTCATCTCGGCGAACTTGGCGCCGGTCAGCAACGTGCAGTTCGAGTACATGTTCAGGAACACTTCGTGCTCGCGGCATTTCTGCACGACGAGCTTGATGTTCGCGAGCATCGGCTCGGACAACGCCGAGGGGGTCCACAGCGTCGTGTGCGGCAAGACCTCGTCGAGCAGCTTGACGGCGTCCTCCTTCTTCATGACCTCGACCGGCACGCCGTCGGCCTGCGCGCA
>JAYUCN010000238.1:0-5441 GCA_043740335.1 Planctomycetota bacterium | reverse complement strand
CGAGTTCGCATTCCGTGGCAAGATGGCCTATCCCCGAGCCCCCCAGGTCCCTTCGTGAGTCCTTCCGTACCCTTGCCGACCCCGACCATTGCCGCGCCGTTGTCCGAGAGCAGCAGTCCCCTGGGCAGGGAACCCGACCACCGCGGCACGGAGGCGGCCGCCTGGAAGGCGATCGTCGCCCGGTTCCAACACCCGAACGCATGGCGAGCGACCTGGCAGATCGTCAACACGATCGGCACCTATGTGCTGCTCTGGGTGCTCCTCTACTGGAGTCTCTCGGTCTCCTGGTGGCTGACGCTGCCTCTCGCCGTGCTGGCGGCGGGGTTCCTGGTCAGGGTGTTCATCATCTTCCACGATTGTGGGCACGGCTCGTTCTTCGCTTCGCGATCGGCCAATGCGTTCTGGGGTTTCGTCACGGGCCTGCTGACGATGACGCCGTACTACCATTGGCGGGGTGAACATGCGATCCACCATGGCTCGACCGGCGATCTGGACCGTCGCGGCATTGGCGACATCTGGACGATGACGGTGCGGGAGTACGTGGAGTCGACGCGGTGGAAGCGCCTCGGCTACCGGTTCGTTCGCAATCCTGTGGTGCTGTTCGGCATCGCCCCCCTGGTGCTCATGCTCGTCCTGCAGCGGTTCTCACGCTCTGGCGCGGTTCGTCGGGAGAGGCTCTCGGTTTGGGTCATGAACGTGGCGGTCGCCGCGATGGTGGCTGGCATGATCGCGATCTTCGGTTTCGTGCCGTACCTGCTCGTGCAGATCACGATCCTGCTGGTCGCCGGCTCGGTGGGCATCTGGTTGTTCTACCTTCAGCATCAGTTCGAGGACGCGTACTGGGAACGAGGTGAAGACTGGGACTACGAAGCCGCGGCCCTCGAAGGCAGCTCCTTCTTCAAGCTGCCGCGCATCCTGCAGTGGTTCTCCGGCAACATCGGCTTCCACCACATCCATCACCTGAGCCCGCGCATTCCCAACTACTACCTCGAAGACTGTCATCGTTCGGACCCGCTGTTCCAGGAAGTCCAGCCGATGACGATGTGGCGCTCCTTGCGCACCCTCGGACTGCGCCTGTGGGACGAGTCGTCGAAGAAGCTCGTCGGTTGGCGCCATGTGCGGAGCCTCAGGCAGGCGCAGAAGCAGCAGGGTTCGGTTGTTCCACAGGCAGCGGCGCCAGACCAGAGGCAGCACCGCGCCCGACGGTGAGAGCGGCGGAACGGCGCGGACCAAGGCACCGAGGGAGGACCGAGGGCCGGGGGATGGTGCCAGGAGCCTGATCGTGCTATTCTCCGTGTCCTGCCATCGGCCCACCAGTCGTCGACGTCCAGGACTCGGTTGGACTGGTTGGCTCGGCCTGATCAGCGGTCCTGATCAACTGGGCAAACTGTTCGCAATTGGCAACTGTCGCAATGGCATCGGTCGCAATGGCAAACAATCGCAAACGAGAGACCCAAGAGAAGCGTCGCCGCGAACAGGTCAAGCAGGTTCGGCAGGCGACCAAAGAGGCAGACCGCCGCGAGCGCGATGCCAAGAAGAAGGCGGACAAGCTGGCCGGCGTCGTGCCGCCGGTACCCGTGTTCCAGACCGCTTCGGAGATGACGGGGGATTTCGACCAACCACCTCCCGCAGGCAAGGAGACCCCATGATCCGAGAAGTACTCACGAGCAAGGGCACACCGGCAATCACTTCTGACCAATGGCACGTCGTGCACTCGCGATTGGTCCATGTCGGCGCCAAGCGTCCC
The DNA here is from genome assembly GCA_043740335.1 of Planctomycetota bacterium. Taxonomy (GTDB): domain Bacteria; phylum Planctomycetota; class UBA1135; order UBA1135; family UBA2386; genus DASVAL01. The sequence goes on along the minus strand of JAYUCN010000238.1, from coordinate 3,694 downwards.
TATGTGCGAACGATCCACTGCGAGCACGCCGAGCGTTCGGACTGTCAGAAGGCGGCCAAGGCTCTCCGCGTCAAGCTCGCGCATGACGGGGTCGGGGTGCCAGAAGGCGAGCGCGACGAAGTGTTCATCCGCCACCCCAACTACAAGTCGCTGAAGTGCGCGAAGTGCCGGCGCGCCGACGGCTGACGCAGGCGATGGCGCCGCCAGGTGCGGCGCTCAGCGTTCCGCGTAGGGCGGAATGGTCTGCAGGCGCTCGTCATCGACGGCGCCGCCCGTTGTGAAGTGGTAGATCGTGCGCAGATCCTCGGTGGTGATGCCGAGCAGCGCGTGCACCGCCGAGTCGAAGAAGCAACCGATGCCGGTTGCGCGCAGGCCGAGGGCTTCGGCTTCGAGGTACAGGAGCTGGCCGATGGCACCCACTTCCCAGTGCAGGAGTCGCCACGCCCAGGGACCGATCGTGTCGAGCGTCGATGCGAACTCGGCGAGCATTGCCACGGCGAAGGCCGAGTTGGCGGCGATGTGCTGGTGGCAGCAGACCGTGCGCGCGGTTTCGCGGCAGTCGATCGGCAGCAGGAGAAAGAGCGGCAGGTCGGCGGGCGAGCCGGTTGGTCGTTCCCACAGGAACTCTCTGCGCATGCGCGTGCGCAACCATTCGGGATCCTGGCCACCGCGCACGAGGCAGTAGATGCCGGGCTCGAGCCCGCTGACGCGGTGCACGAAGAGCAGCAGGTGGACGCGGCTGCGGGAAGGCAGTGACTGCAGCGGCGGCGAGCGTGGATCGAGGAGGCGGTGAAGGGTCGCATGGAAGGTCGCGGCGTCGGTGCCGGTGTGGCCGTCCATGGCGACGGCGCTGCGGCGATGGTGGAACAGGGCACGGCCGTCGCGATCGGGAGCTGGCGGTGCGGGCTGGTTCGGGACGAGGACTGCGGGTCGATCCCAGAGAGCGGCGGGCGGTGGCGCGAGGAGACGCGTCGCGAGGACCGCTTCGTCGATGACCGGCCAATCGTGATGCCCCTTGCTCAGGGGTGCGGGTTTGCCGTGCCTCTGCAGGGTGCGCAGCGCCGTGACGGTCGCGTTGGCGAGCGCGAACGTGCGGGCCCACCAAGCGGTGGGGTCCGCGTCGGGGTGAACGACGAGCAGGGCGTCGGGATGTTCGGCCTCGGGGCCACGTTGGTCGTCGATTCCGAGGAGTGCGGCGACCAGTTCATCGGCAAGCGGCAGGAGTGCGGTGCGCCAGCCGAGTGCCGCAGCGGCGAAGCCGAGCGCGCCGAGCGCGTGGCCGAGGTCCTGCATGCAGTAGCGGTAGGCGCGTTCGCCGTACTTCCAGGACTCGCGCCAGGGGATCGAGCTGAGACCGATGAGGAAGGAACCGCTGGGCAGGTTCTTGGTGATCGTCTGCCAGAGAGCGAGTGGGATCTCGGCGCGTCGTTCGAGCGCGTGGGTGTCGGGCGCGTAGTGGTTCAGCGTCGGGCTGTCGTGCAGGCCGGGGATCGCGGGGGCGAGCAGGTAGGCCTCGGTGGGGTGCAGGTTGCCGCTGCTCGGGTTGACGCGCAGCGCCCAGCGGTTGCCGCGGTACTCCTTCCACGCGGAGAGGGCGAGGCTGTCCTGGAACAGGCGGCCGATCGATGCGGCGTCGACGACGGCGGCGGGGATCGGCGGGCCGAACAGCGCTCCGTATCGCGGTGTGCCGTCGGCTGCCTGCAGTGGCAGCAAGTGGCGAGCGGCGCCTTCGTAGCGGCGGAACGGGTCGGGCTGGGTGGCCCAGTCCATCTCGCCGAGCGACACGGCGTAGCGATCGAGGTGGTGCTCGGTCCGTTCGTGGTAGTCGCGGATGACCCGCACGGCGTGCATGCAGCGGTGGATGCTATCGGATGGCGCGTCGGCGAGGGCCGGCGCCGCGACCCGGTCGCGATTCGCAGAATTGCGCGTCATGATGTCGAGAACCGGCGGGCGGCTCCGACTTGACTGCGAAGCGCCCTGATGCGGCGCATGCCACCCGTTCCCCGTTCCTCGACCCACGAACACCATGAAGCTCCTACTCTCCACGCTCGTTCTCTTCGCCTCCAGCCTCGGTTTCGCCAGCCCGGTCCCGACCGCGACGGGCGACCTCGCTGCCATCGACGTGCTTGCGCCGCAGGAACCGATGCGTCCCGGTCCTCAGCACGCGATGCTGCAGAAACTCGCCGGCACCTGGGACGCTGTCGTCATCACGAAGGACGCGACGGGTGCCGAGCAGAAGACCAAGGGCAGACTGGTCACCCAGAAGCACACGGACTTCCACACCGTCGACAGTTACGAAGGCGAGTTCATGGGCATGAAGATGCTGGGCCACGGCATCAACGGCTACTGCACTGTGAAGAAGCAGTTCTTCACGTTCTGGACCGACTCGATGACGCCCTCGCCGATGACGGTGACTGGCGACTACGACAGCAAGAAGCGCGAGCTCGTGATGACCGGCGAGTGCCATGGCATGAGCGGCAAGCTCGAGAAGTGCCGCACCGTGACGAGCTACCAGGACGACGATCACTACGCGTGGGTGTTCTTCGGTTCGGGCCCCGACGGCAAGGTGATGCAGTTCCTGCGCATCGAGTACACGCGGGCGAAGTGACGGAGCCGAACCATGAAGTTCATGCTGATGATGCATTGCAAGCGCAGTGACTGGGAGTCGCTGGGCACCTGGTCGCCCGCGGAGTTCAAGGCGCACGTCGAGTTCATGAAGACGTTCAACAAGCGCCTCACGGCAGCGGGCGAACTCGTGCTGGCGGAAGGCCTCGACATGCCGGCGACCGCGCGCATCGTGCGCGCGCAGAAGGGCAAGGCACCCGCGGTCACGGACGGCCCGTTCGCCGAGTCGAAGGAGTTCCTCGCCGGCTTCTGGATCGTCGACTGCGTCTCGCAGCAACGCGCGATCGAGATCGCGGGGCAGGCGTCGGCGGCGCCGGGACCCGGCGGTGGCCCGATGAGCATCCCGATCGAGCTGCGGCAGGTGATGAACGCGCCGAACGTGTAGGCATGGCCGGGTCGCTGGATCCCGACGCGGAGCACCTGCTGCGCGAACTGGCGCCGCGCGTGCTCGGTGCCGTGGTGCGCCGGTGCGGCGACTTCGCGGCTGCTGAAGACGCCGTGCAGGAAGCGCTGCTCGCGGCCTTCGTCGAGTGGCCCGCGAAAGGCCTGCCCGGGAATCCCGGCGGCTGGCTCTTCCACGTCGCCTGCCGGCGCATGAGCGATCATCAGGCAAGCGAGCAGGCGCGGCGACGGCGCGAAACGGTCGTCGCCGATGAGGTGGCGGCACCTCGGGAGGCTGGCGTGGCCGACGAGGACGAGGCGATGGTGCGCGACGACACCCTGGAGCTGCTGTTCCTGTGCTGTCATCCAGCATTGACGCCGCCGTCGGCGATCGCACTCACGCTGCGCGCCGTGGGTGGGCTGACAACCGCAGAGATCGGGAAGGCCTTCCTGGTTCCTGAAGCGACGATGGCGCAGCGCATCAGCCGCGCCAAGCAGACCATCGCGACTTCCGAGCTGCCGTTCGCGTTACCTGCCGCACGCGAACGGGGCGAACGGTTGGGCTCGGTGCTGCACGTGCTCTACCTGGTTTTCAACGAGGGCTATGCGAGCAGCGATGGGCCGCAGCTGCAGCGCGTCGAGCTGGCCACGGAAGCGATCCGACTGACGCGCGCGCTGCACCGACTCC
>JAYUCN010000237.1:0-2220 GCA_043740335.1 Planctomycetota bacterium | reverse complement strand
ACCACCGCCGCGTGCCGGCTACGCCACGCGGATCGTGGCGGTCGGGCCGTTCGGCGATTCAGGCGACCACTTCGCCGGCGTGCCGTTCGCGCCGGAACTGCGCTTCCCAGCACTCGACGCCGAACTGCCGGGCCGCAGCACCGTGGCGCGCGTGCGCACGGTCGAACGCCGCGCCGACGCCCGCCGCCTCGAGCTCGCGCCGGGCGGGCCTGCCCTGCCCGGTTGTTGGTACGGCCTGCTGCGGGTCGCCGTCGACACCGACGTCGATGCCTTCCTCTCCGTCGTGCACGAGGGCGACTTCCAGGTCTTCGTCGACCGGAGCGAAGTGCTGCGCGTCGAACGGTGGCGGACCACGGCCCCGCGGCGACACTGCCTCGGCCTGCACCTGCCGGCCGGCGAACACGCCGTGCTCGTCAAGACCTGCACCAACGACCGCAGCGACCTCTACCTGCGCTGGCTCCTTGCCGACGGCTCGGTTGCTGCAGGTGTACAGGAACTCCCCGTGACCAACCCGTCGGCCGCGATTGCCGCGGCGGCCACACCGACCAACCTCACGTTCACGGGCCCGCGCGACGTCCTGCTGCGGGCCGCGGACGAACCATCCGCCACCGCTGCAGTGCGCATCGCGGCGTTGCTGTGCGCCACCCGCGACGGCGACGACGATCTCGAACTGCGTCTCGTGCAGCCGCTGCGCGGCCAACCCCCGAGCGACCCGAGCGAGGCCCTCGCGTTCGCGCGCGTGCTGCGCACCGTGCACCTGCCCGACGAGTTGCGCAAGGCCGAGGCGCGGACACTCGAGGAACGTGCGATCGCTCTGCTGGGCCCGGCGCATCACGCGGCGTGCTTCGCCAAGGTGCAGCTGCTCGACGAACAGGACCAGCGCGAGCAGGCGCTGCGGCTGCTCGCCGAACACCAGGCTGCCGGCCCCGAAGTCTTCGCGCGGCGACTGGCGCTCGTGCGCCAACTGCACTTCGATGCCGAGGTCGTGCCGCTGCTGCGCGAGTGGGCCGCGGCGTGCCCGCGCGACCCGCGGCCGCTCGTGGCACTCGCCAACGAGAGCGGTGCGACTCGCGATGCACGCACTGTGCTCGGTTTCTGCCAACAAGCACTGGCCCTGCGCCCGGACCAACCGGCCGTGCTGCAGCAGGCGTTCCGGACCGCCATCGACACCGGCGAGTTCGAACTGGCCGCGGCGTGGCTTCCCGCCATGGCGCCGTCGTTCGGTGGCCTGCCGTACCTCGTCCGTCGTCGTTGGGAACTCGAGCTCGCGCAGGCTCGAGGCGAGAGCACCGTGCCCGACCTGCTGCACCGGATCGCCACGCACCCGGATGTCGACACCGACGCCCTGTTCGACCTCGCCGGCCGCTGGACACGCCGGGCCGCCCCCGCCGAGGCCGTGGCCTGCCTGCGCCAATCGCTGCACCTCGATGCCGACCAGCCGCGCGTGCGCGCCTGGCTCACGCAGCTCGGCGAAGAGCCCGCCGAGGACTCCGAGTTCGCCCGCTTCCGCATCGATGGCGACGCCGTGCGCGCGGCCTTCCAGCCAGGCGTTCGCGAACAGGGTGCGTCGACGACCGTGCTGGTCGACCAGCGCATCGTCGCGTTCCGCAGCGACGGCAGCTCGATGGCGGAGACGCACGAACTGCGTCGCATCAACGATCTGGCCGGCGTCGAGGCGTTCCGCACCGCGAGTGCACTCGCCGGTGTCGACGAGGTGCTGCTCGTGCGCACGATCGGCACCGACGGCAGGGTCTACGTGCCGGGGCGTGTGCAGAAGGAGTACGCGATGCAGCGCCTCGAACCGGGCGCCTTCGTCGAGTGGCGCTACCGCGAACGCGGCGAAGCTCCGGGCGCCGAGACGCTGTCGACCCAGCCGTTCTTCTTCGGCTCGGTCACCGAACCGTGTGTGCGCAGCGAGCTCGTGCTCATCCTGCCGGGTTCGCAACGCGGCGAACTGCGCACGCACGATCTCGGCGCTCCGGCCGCGACGCACGAACTGGCGGACGGTCGCAAGGCGCTCGTCTTCACGCGGAACGACATCAAGGCGCTGCCACAGGAACAGCATCTGCCGACCCAGCACGAGCTCGTGCCGTTCGCCGAGTTCGGCGAGGACCACTCGCCGTTCGCGACGTTGCGCGAACACAAGGTGCAGTTGGGCTCGCGCACGCGACCCTCGGCACCGATCGCGGCGGTGGCGCAGGAGATCTTCGTGGGGCTCAC
>JAYUCN010000236.1:0-5453 GCA_043740335.1 Planctomycetota bacterium | reverse complement strand
CCACTCCGGCGACAGGATGCGGACCTTCACGAGGCCATCGACGATCTCCATCGGGTGTCCATTCGGACCGGTGAAGCCCTGATGCGCGCTGATGTAGTCGACCGACGAAGGTCCGCCGAGCATCGGCCGCATCAGCTCGTGAAAGGCCGGCGCGGTGCCATGATCCTTGACATAGAAGATGCCGTCGCGCAGGTGGACCTGGACATAGGTGTCGACGAGCCCTGGCTCGAGCCAATGGTTGTGACCTTCGGCGAAGGGCGGCACGACGAAACCGTTCTGGAGGTCGACGACCTCATCGACGCGATCCGGCCGCGTCGCCGCGAACCGGTCACCGACAACCCACATCGCACGCGCGGGGAAGGCCTGTCCGTCGAACCAGCGCCCGCCGCGATATTCGGTCACGTGACTCGCGGGTGCGGGCGCGTGACACGCGGCGGCGATGGCGAGCACGAGTGCAACCCATGCATGCATGACTGCGGGTACTGTGCGGCGCTGCAGGACAAGACGGTGACGTGGATGCGAAGCGAGGCTGGCCATGGCGGCCATGCTGCTGCCTGGACGAGCAAGTGTCTTGTATCGGACTAGCGCACTTGGTCCGGATTGGCCTCTGCCCTGTTCTTGCGGAACTGCGACGGCGTCTGGCCGAGTTCGCTGCGGAACGCCTTGCACAGGTGGCTCTGGTCGCAGAACCCGGAAGCGAGCGCGATCGCGCTCAACGCGTCATCGGAGTCGGCCAGTCTCTGGCACGCATGCCGGATGCGCAGTTGGCGCAGGAAGGCGGCCGGTGTGCAGCCGACGAAGCGTCGGAAGGCGCGGATGAGATGCGTGGGGTGGATGCCGGCGATTCCCGCGAGCTGCGCGAGAGTCAGTGGCTCCGCGAACCGTGTGGCCATGACCGTGCGAAGCTCGTGGATCCACGCTGGCCCGGTCGGGCGACGTGCCGCGGTAGAGCGCGCGACGCTGGCCAACACCTCGAGCACCAGCCCTTCGAGGGCCAGCGGCGAAGCCTGGTCCCAGTCCGACCATTCGCGATGCAGGCGATGCATCAGCCAGCAGGGCGGACCTTGCCGGAACTCGGCCGGCGCATCGAATTGGCGCACTGGGGTCAGCAGCCGCGCCAGCCATGCCGGCGCGATTTCGATGCTGAGCACTCGTCCGCCACAGTCCGCAAAGCTGTCGGCATGGCACTCGCCGGCGGGATGGAACAAGAGCGTCTGGGTTTCGCAGTGACGTGTGTGCGTGTTGGCGGTCTCGCGGTAGCTGCCTTCGAGGGCGAAGCTCAAGTAGGCGTGGGCGTGCGCATGCACGGGCAACTCAGTGCCGCGTGGATACACGGATTCCGTGAAGCACAGGCCGTCGAGGTCGCGATGCCGGACGGAATCGCCGAGGAAGCGTCCGGCGAGCAGGCGACGAGGAACCGCGGCAGCCGCGATCTCGCGTGGGTCTTGGGGCGTCATGTGCCAATAGCTACCCGCGACCTGCGGATCTGACCAGTCGTGCCAGTCGTCGACACGCTTCGGTGTCGGGAAGCCGGCGTCGAAGAGCGCGCGCTGACTCAGCCATCGCCGGCCGCATGCATGCGGCGCTGCCGACGTTCGTCGGCGCTCATCTCGCTGTCGAAGCGGCCGAGGAAGGCGCCGCCCTCCTGCGCGCGCACGAACTGCGCAAACAGTGGTGACACCGTGCGCACGTGGGCGAGCATGTCGAGCGCAACCTGGCGGTAGGAGAAGTGCCCTTCGGGACCGCTGCGCAGCTCGATGAAGTAGGCGGTCTGCCGCGGGTCGAAGGTGATGCGCACGCGCTGGAGGAACGCGAACGGCGTCATGTAGCAGGCGGCGTGTGGGAAGCGCGCGGCAACCTGTTGCTGCTGCTCCGCGGCGTGCTCGAGTACGTCGGTGTAGGCAACGGCGAGGCCCGCTTCCTGCACGAGCGGCGGCACCGCGAAGCCGTGCACGGTGGTCAAGAGCTGCTGCTGCTGGAAGCCCTTGCGATGGCGGCCGATGTCGCGGTAGGCGCCGAAGTCGAGCACGACTTCGAACTCGAACGGAGCCGCACCTTCGAGGGCCTGCGGCCAGACGTCGTGCGCGCCGCGCGCGGCCATGAGTTTCTGCATGAGGTCGACGCGCTGACCGTGCGTGAGGCCCTTCGCACGCGCGATCAACGTAGCGAACGGTTGCTGGCTGTGTTCATAGAGCAGCGAGGCGAGCAGACGATCGTCGAGGTCGGGATCGTGCGCGAGCAGCGTGGTGTGCCCGGTGGCGGCGCCGCGGTGCACGGGGGCCTTGGCGACGCCGAGTTCTTGCGCGAGCGCTAGCAGCGCCTGATGCAGGGACTGGAGGAATGCGTTCGGCCGCGCGTGCTGCAACAGGGTCGGCAGTGCCAGTTCGGCCTGCTGCTGCATGCGTTCGCCGACGAGGCGGAACTCGGCGAGCGGGTGGCTCCGCAATTCCGTGACGACGTCACTCAGTGTGCGCGCATCGACGACCATGCCCCACTTCGTGAAGATCGCCGGCGTCAGCAAGTAGCGTGCGGCGTCGAAGGCTTCGGCCTTCAATGTGCGCAGCCACGGCGCTTCCTTCTCGCCGGGCTGCAGCGGGCGCAGGCGCTGCAGGTGCGCGAGCAGTTGCTCGGTGGCCTTGCCGTAGAGCGCGAACGTGCGCTCCAGCACCGCCTCGTAGGCGCGTGCGAGTTCGCCGCCGGCGGCCATGATCTCGGGATCGCGCCAGTGGGTCTCGGCACTGAACGAGATGTAGCGCGTCGACGATTCTTCGAAGCTGCAGCGGCGTTCGCGCTGCACGAAGCGCGTGACGAGCTGCGACACCCGTTCGACGGCGAGGTGCACGACTGAACCTTCGCGCAGCGAATTGTGACCGTGGTCGATCGCGTAGGTCTTGAGGAACTGGCCCGACTTGTCGGCCATGACCGACGACAGCAGGTCCTTGGGGGCGTCCTGGAGCGGCAGGTCTTCGAGCCGTTTGCCCTGCGCCTCGAGGCCTTGCCGCAGGCGGTCGAGGAACTGGTCGCGCATCGACTTGCTGCTGCGTGAATAGACACCGTTCAACGTCGCGGCGACTTCCCCGGGCAGGTTGCGCACGAGGTAGATGTCGGCGTGGTCGCTGCCGTCGACGACCGAGAAACAGGTCTGCAGCAGGCGGCGCTCGAAGTCACTGTAGGGCATCGCGGGCTCGCGCGGGCGGGGCTCAGGCCTTCTGGCTCTGGGCCTTCCTTTGCATCACGACGACGGTGCCGGCGATGCCGAGCACGAGGCCCAAGGCGAACGCGAGCCAGACGATCGGGGCTTCGAGGGGGGTGAGGTGGGCGAGCATGGTCGGCGGACTGTAGGTACGCGCCGGTCGCGAGTCGAGTTCGCTACCATGCGCCGCCTCGTCCCGATGACTTCAACTGCTCCCCAATCCATCGTCAGGGTCGTCACCGCGTCATCGCTCGGCACCGTCTTCGAGTGGTACGACTTCTACATCTACGGCATCCTGGCCGCAGACTTCGGCAAGCTGTTCTTCCCACCCGGCGACGAGACGCTCGCGTTCCTGGCCAGCCTCGGGCTGTTTGGTGTCGGCTTCTCGGTCCGGCCGTTCGGCGCGCTCCTGTTCGGTCGCCTCGGCGACCTCGTCGGCCGCAAGTACACGTTCCTCCTCACGATCCTCGTGATGGGCATGTCGACGGCGTTGGTCGGGGTGCTGCCGACCTACGCGACGATCGGTGCCCTGGCGCCAGCACTGCTGGTGCTGCTGCGCTTGCTGCAGGGATTGGCACTCGGTGGCGAGTACGGCGGTGCTGCCACCTACGTCGCCGAACACGCGCCGGTCGGCAAGCGCGGGCTCTACACGAGCTGGATCCAGACCACCGCGACGCTCGGCCTGCTGCTCGCCCTGCTCGTGGTCGGCAGTGTGCGCGGCCTGATGCCGGCCACGGACTTCGCGGCGTACGGCTGGCGCCTGCCGTTCCTGCTGTCGGTCGTGCTGCTGGTGCTGTCGGTCTACATCCGGCTCAAGCTGCGCGAGTCGCCGGTGTTCCTGGCGATGAAGGCGGAGGGCAAGGGCTCGCGCACGCCGATCCGCGACAGCTTCTGCCGGTGGGACAATGCGAAGATCGTGCTGCGCGTGCTGTTCGGCGCCACCGCGGGCCAGGGCGTGGTCTGGTATGCGGGCCAGTTCTACGCGCTCTACTTCCTGACCACGACGTTGAAGGTCCACTACACCGATGCCTACTGGCTGATCGCGATCGCGCTGGTGCTCGGCACGCCGTGCTTCGTGCTGTGCGGTTGGCTCAGCGACCGCATCGGCCGGAAGAAGCTGATCCTGTCCGGCTTCCTGCTCGCGGCGCTCACCTGGTTCCCGATCTTCCATGGCCTCACCGAGGCGGCCAACCCGGCGCTTCTGCACGCCATGCGCGACGCACCGGTGACCTTGCACACCGGCGAGAAGCAGAACGGCGTCGAGCTGATCCTCGCCGCGGTCGCCGATGCAGCGCGCCGCATCGTGCTGCCGCCCAAGGCTGCGAAGTCCGAACTGGAACTGGCGCGCAGCCACCTCAACAAGCGCAGTGTGCCGTTCACGCTCGCACCGGGTCGGCCGCAGGCACCGCTCGTGCTGGCCATCGGCGATCGCGAGGTCGCCAGCGGCTACGACCAGGCGAAGTTCGACGCCGCCCTCGACGCCGCGGGCTACGACAAGATCACCGTGCTGCTCGCCGATGGCACCACGCGCGCCGCCGACCCCGCCGCGATCGATCGCTTGCGCCTGGTGCTGCTGCTCACCGTGCTCGTGCTCTACGTCACGATGGTCTACGGCCCGATTGCCGCCTACCTCGTCGAGCTGTTCCCGACCCGCATCCGGTACACCTCGATGTCGCTGCCCTATCACATCGGCAATGGCTGGTTCGGCGGCTTCCTGCCGCTGATCGCCGCGTCGATCGTGGTGTTCACGGGCGACATCTACGCGGGGCTGTGGTATCCGATCGCGATCGTGCTGATGTCGCTGGTGGTCGGCGTGCTGCTGCTCGACGAGCGGCACGAGCGGGAACTGGATCACTGAGACTGTGGGTCCGCGCCAGAACGACTTCGCTGGTCGGCTCAGCCGGTCGCCGGCAGATCGTGCACGGAGAGCAGTCCGTGCCGTCGCCAGCCGATCGTGAGCATCCAGGTGCGCGCGTCCGTGACCGGGCGTGGCATCGCTTCGATGCCACGCACGGTCACGGTCTCCCGGAACCCATCGAACCAGGGCGCGGACGTGAACGTGTCGATGGCCTGGGGAACCGCGACCTCGCGGCCTTGGGCCGCGTGCTTCCTCCCGTTCGCGAGTACGTAGCACAGCGCGTTCTTGACCTCGCGTGGCGTCTTCAGGATGCGGTCGTGGTAGCGGTCTGCGAACACGGCGCCGCGGTGGCTCCAGAGCTTGTTCAGGGCCTTGGCGATGCGGATCGCGAGGCCTTGCAGG
>JAYUCN010000235.1:0-2224 GCA_043740335.1 Planctomycetota bacterium | reverse complement strand
CTCGACGAACTCGGGGTCGAGGCCGTATGCATGGCGCCCCGCGGCCCGCAAGCGGGCGTGGTCGACCACGAACGAGGAACGCCGATCGCGACCGAATCGCGCGACATGCTGCGTGAGTCGGCGCGCATCGCGCGCGGTCGCATCCTGGACGTGGCCAAGGTGTCCGCGGCGCACGTGCACGCCGTGGTTCTGCCCGGTGGCTACGGTGCGGCCAAGAACCTGTGCGACTTTGCCAGCAAGGGTGCCGAGGCTAGGCCGCATCCCGAAGTGGCGCGACTCCTGCGCGAGATGCACGCCGCGAAGAAACCGATCGCGGCCATCTGCATCGCGCCCGCAGTCGTGGCGGCTGCGCTGGGGCGAGAGGTGCATCCGACCCTGACGATCGGTGACGATGCCGACACGGCGCGAGCGCTCACCGCGATGGGTGCAACGCATCGCACCTGTGCCGTGACCGAGTGTGTCGTCGACACGAAGAACCGGATCGTCTGCACGCCTGCCTACATGTGCGACGCGCGCGTGCGCGATGTTGCCGCCGGCATTCGCAAGCTCGTGGCAGCGTTGATGGCCATGATCCACGAACGCGAAGCGGAGGCCCGGTGAAGGGCTCCCTGCAGGGCCGGCGGTGTCTCGTCACGGGGGGCGGCACCGGCATCGGCGCCGGCATCGCGAAGTGTCTGGGGGAGCACGGTGCTACGGTCGCGGTCCTGGGCCGCCGCCGCGCGCCGTTGCAGCAGACGGTCGTCGCCTTGAAGGCCGAGCAGGTCGATGCGTTTGCCGTCACCGCGGATGTGCGCGACCGCGAACAAGTGCGCCGGGCCATCGATCGCGCGGCCAGGCTTCTCGGTGGCCTCGACGTGCTCGTCAACAACGCGGGGGTCGGCGGCCCCAATGCCTGTGCGTCGCCTGGACCCGATCGTTGGGACGAGATCGTGCGCACCAACCTCGACGGCGTGTTCTTCGCGACCGAAGCAGCGTTGCGCCATCTGACCGACGACGGCCGCATCGTGAACATCAGTTCCGTTTTGGGTCGCTTCGGGGTGCCCGGCTACACCGCCTACTGCGCCAGCAAGCATGGTGTCATCGGCTTCACCAAGGCACTGGCGCTCGAACTCGCCTCGCGTCGCATCACCGTCAACTCGGTCTGCCCCGGCTGGGTCGATACCGACATGGCAACGGCGGGCATGCAGGCGATGGCGGACGCCATGCAGACCGACTTCGACACGGCGCGCAAGACGGCGATGGCGGCCGTGCCGCTCGGTCGCATCCTGCAGCCGGACGAGATCGGGGAGACCGTGGCGTGGTTGTGTTCGCCGGCCGCCTCCGGCATCACGGGGCAGGCGATCAGCCAGTGCGGCGGCCAGGTCATGTGGTGAGGACGGTTCGGCGATCTTCCAGTGGAGCAGCAAGACGCTCTCGTCGAGCGGCTGCGACACCTAGCCGTCGATGCCTCGCTCGGGGTCCACGAGCGACGACGAGAGCCGGGCGAGGCCGCGGTAGACGAGGTTGCGCACCGCACCCTCACTGCGCTGCATGACACGCGCGACTTCGTCGTAGGGCAGGCCGGCGATGCGATAGAGCGAGATCGCCTCGCGCCATTCGTCGGGCAGACCCGCGAGAGCCTGCTCGAACGCGGCCAGCGCCTCGCGCCCGATCGCGTGACGGCTCGGGCTGCAGACGCTCACGTAGCATGCGGCGAGTGCGGCGTCGGACTCATTGGTGTGCTCGTGCACGAAGGGAACCTCGCGGGCGGCGTCGCGCTTCTCGGCCGCGTAGCGGCGCGCCTTCGCGACGATCTTGTGGTGCGCGTGTTTGAAGAGCCAGGCCCGGAACTCCTGCTCGCCACGGAACTCGAAGCCCGAGAGTTCCTGCAGCGCCTCGAGGCACGCCGACTGCGCGATGTCGGAGCAAGACTCTTTGTGGCGCACGAGCGCGCCGACGCGTGCGCGCACGAACGCCGAGATCGAGGGAAGATGCGCCACGAGCAGATCGTGCAGTGCCGCGCGTTCGCCGCGTGCAGCACGGGCGAGGAGATCGGCGCGGGCGTCGTTCATGGGTTGATGCCGAGTCGTGAGGTCGTGCGCGTGCCGGACAATGGCGACGGCTGGTCCGCCGATCCTATCCAGCGGTGCGTGCGGTTCTTGCTCGTAGCAGGAACCGTCATCTTCCCGGTGTGACGACGGCGCGCTCCGGGCGCTCCTCGACGTGGGCCGGCACTTCGCCGGCC
>JAYUCN010000234.1:0-2226 GCA_043740335.1 Planctomycetota bacterium | reverse complement strand
GGGACCGCTCGGCTCTCGACGAGCCTGGATGCGAGTTGTGTCGCGGTGTCCGTGACGCCCAGCAGGGGAATCCCCTGCAGGAGTGCCGCTCTCTCCCTCGCCGCTTCCTGGTCTCCCCGCGACGCCTCGTCGGTCACGATCCGGGAGATGAACAGGTCGTACGCCTTGGCCCGGCGAGCGAACCACTCGCGCGTGATCTGCTGGTGGCCGATCACGAACAGATCCCGGCTGAATCGTGACGTCGCGTAGCCAATCACGCTCGTTTCGAGATAGACAGCCGGCTTCGGCATCTGGGGAAGTTCCTCGACCGGACGAACATGCAGCGGCACACGGCCTGCCGCGGCAGAAGGCAGTTCCGCATGACTCTACCGAGGGCCTCAGCCGTCTGCACGATGGTCGACCCTGATCGGTGAAGTGGCGAAGCATCAGAGTCGGGATGTCCTGGCGGGCCTGACGCCGAGGTTGCCGTCGCGATCCGTCGGCGCGAGCCAGACGTCGCGGTAGCCCGACCGGGCGAGGCTGGCGCCGTTGCCGAAGTCGCCGCCGCGGATCACGCGGGGGGAGGAGGAGCCGATCTCAGGGCGCAGGCCATCACCTGGGCGCTCGGCCCCGTGCCTGCCGTAGTAGGGATCGAGGCACCACTCCCAGAGGTTGCCGCCCACGTCGAACAGGCCGAAGGGGTTGGGGGCGAGCGAGCCAACCGTCAGCAGCTTGATGTCGCGGCCGCCGCCGCCCATGTTCTCCTTGCCCGCCAGCGACTCTTCCTTGGCCCCCTGGTGCTCCAGGAACCGCTCCAGGTCCATCGCCAGCCCGGTCGCCGACTCGTAGCGCCGCTCCGGTTCCTTCGCCATCGCCTTGAACACGATCCAATCGAGGTCGCCGCGCAGGTGCTTGCTCAACGCCGGCGCGCTCATTCGCCGGCGGTCGCGCCACGCGTCACACGACGCCCAGCCGGCCCACCGCCGCCCACGATCCGCTACCATCCTCGCCCTCGATGGCCTCCCCCTGCAGCACACCGCTCGCCAACGCCTTCCTCCCCACCACGATGGCGGAGTGCAAGGCGCGCGGCTGGGACACGGTCGACGTGGTGTTCGTCTCGGGCGACGCCTACCTCGACCACCCGTCGTTCGCCGCCGCACTGCTCGGCCGCGTGCTCGAAGCCGAAGGGTTCCGTGTCGCCATCCTGCCGCAGCCGGAGTGGCACGACGCGAGCGCGTTCCGCCAGTTCGGCCGCCCGCGCCTCTGCTTCGCGGTCAGCGCCGGCAACATGGATTCGATGATCAACCACTACACGGCGAACAAGAAGCGGCGCAACGACGACGCCTACTCGCCCGGTGGCAAGATCAACCTGCGGCCCGACCGCGCGACCAACGTCTACGCGCAGCGCTGCCGCGAAGCGTTCCCCGGCACGCCCGTGCTCGCGGGCGGCGTCGAAGCGTCGCTGCGTCGCATCGCGCACTTCGACTACTGGTCGGAGACCGTGCGGCCGAGCATCCTCGTCACGAGCAAGGCCTGTCTGCTCGGCTTCGGCATGGGCGAACGCGTGCTCGTGGAAATCTGCAAGCGCCTGGCGGCGGGCCGTTCGATCGCCGACTGCCGCGACCTGCGCGGCACGGCCTACCTGCTCGGCAGCAAGGAGACGCTGCCCGCGCACGAATGGCACGACGCCGCATGCGACAACCGCACCGTCGAACTGCCGAGCTACGAACAGGTCACCGCCGACAAGATCGCGTTCGCGAACGCGACGCGCCTCCTGCACCACGAGACGAACCCGAAGAACGGCCGGCGCCTGCTGCAGAAGCACGGCGACAGGTTGCTCGTCGTCAATCCGCCAGCACTCGCACTCGACGAAGCGGGCATGGATCGCATCTACGACCTGCCATACACGCGGAAGCCGCACCCGCGCTACGGCGAACCGATCCCCGCGCACACGATGATCAAGGACTCGATCACGACGATGCGCGGGTGCTTCGGCGGCTGCACGTTCTGTTCGATCACGATGCACCAGGGCCGCGCGATCCAGAGCCGCAGTCAGGAATCGATCGTGCGCGAGGTCGAGCAGATGACGGCGGATCCTGGATTCAAGGGCCACATCAGCGATGTCGGCGGGCCGACCGCGAACATGTACCAGATGCGCTGCACGCGGCCCGAGATCGAAGCGAAGTGCCGGCGCCTGTCGTGCGTGCATCCGACCGTGTGCAAGCTGCTCGGCGTCGACCACGGTCC
>JAYUCN010000233.1:0-5462 GCA_043740335.1 Planctomycetota bacterium | reverse complement strand
TGCCACTTGTCGCGTCAAGCTGGCCGCGAGTCCGAGCGCACTGCCGCTGCGCATCGCCGTCACGGGCACGCTGCATGTTCCAGAGGGTTGGCCACGTGCGCGGTTCGTCACTGTCAGACCTACGAGTGATGCCAACGCCTGGAACTACAACCGTGACTCGCTGCGATCGGACGATCCGGGTCGGATGGGCTGGGGTCCGCTCCAACTCGTTCCCGGCCACTACGAGATCCTCGTCGACCCGCTCGAGTACGTGTTCACGGCGGACATCGGCCCGGGACCAACCCAGCACCTCGACATCGTGCTACCACCGCCGATGACCGTGCGGGTGCGCGTTGTCGACGACGAGACTGGCAACCTCGTGCCCGACTGCAACATTCATGGGGCAGGCCAGTGGCCGCTGAACTGGGACAGCGACAACAAGGTCGATCCGCGCGGCATCATCCGACTGCTTCCAGGGCGGCACCACTTGTCGACGTGGCCTGACGAGGCTGTCTTCTGCCCTGTCGAGATCGATGTCGACATCGATCCCGGGGCCGTGAACGTGCCCGACATCGTCATGCGCGCACCACGGGTCAGTGGAGTCGCGGTCACGCTGCGCGAAGGCGGCGCCCTGCTGCCGTGGGATCCATCGTGGCGCCTCGACCTGATCGACTCCAGCGGCATCAGCGGGCGCGGTGGGTGGATCTCCGACGGACGCATCACTTCGCGTGGACCAGGCAGCTACAGCCTGCTCGTCGAGGACGTCGACGGTTACGAGCCGATCCCGCCGCAGTCCGTGACTCTCGCACGCGGCGGCTGGACCAAGATCGAGATCCCGGTTCGCCGCAAGCCGTAGCCGCGCCGCCGTGGCAGAAAGCCCGCTTCCTGCCCGCGCGATCGGCCGCGCCGTAGAGTGCCGCCGTGAAGAGCCGCGCCGTTGCCATCGTCCTCCTCGTCGTTGCCGCGGTGGCGTTCGTGACGTGGCTCTGCCTGCAGGACAATGCGGACACACCAGCCCCGGCCGGCACCGAGCCAGTCCGCTCCGGCACCAAGGAGAACGCGACGCCGCAGCGAACGGAGGATGCGAGCAGTTCCTCGGCCGACCCCGCAGCACGAACCGATGCGAGTGCTCAGGGCCAGGGCTCGGCCCCTGAAGCTGCAAACAAGCCGTTCACGCTGAGCGGCACGTTCGTGGTCGTCGACGAGCGCGGCATCGAGCACACGCGCGAGGACGGTACGTTCGATCTCGGGCTGTGGGAGGGCAACACGAGTGTTCTTGCAACTGTGAACCTGCAGGCGGGGTCATGGGAGCTGGCGGTCGAGACAATGCCGCAGCGAGTCACCGTGCACGGGGCGCAGATCGGCGGACGCGCTGTCCTCCCCGATGCCCGGGGGACGATCGAGGAGAAGGATCCGCCGTTCGCTCTGCGCGGACACTGGTTCACGCCACTCACGCTGCGAGTCGTAGCTGACGACACCGGTGCCGACTTGACGAGCGTGCGCATCGTGCAGGTCGTCGGCTGGGAGTCCCTCGTCCACCCTGGCAACGTCGGCCACGCAACGGTCGTCGTCGAGTCCGCTTCGTCGCCAGTGCGCTTCACATCCCCGGGCATCGGCGGAAAGCAGAAGTACCGCGTGCGGGCCCCCGGCTACGCGTGGGGTGCCATCGACATGGATCCGACCGACGCAGCGGAACGGTTGCTGCGCCTCCTGCCTGCCGGCGACATCGAGCTCACGTTCACCGGTGGTGTGCCGCCCGCAGGTTCCGTCGTGCGCCTGCGCGACGTCGCGGGTGGCATGCCCGTGGCGGATCTCACGCCGAAGCGCGACGGCCCGACCCGCGTCGACGGTCTGCGCGCCGGCGACTACACGGTCAAGCTGGAGAAATGAGAGTGGTTCCAGAATCCGATCGTGCTCGGCGAGACGACGGTGAAGGTCGGGGCCGGCACGATCGTGACAGCGACGATCACGTTGCGCGACGAGACGAGAGCGCCGCCGCCTGTGCGAGCAGCCGGGACACTGGTCGTTCCACCGGCGTGGCGGTCGTTGAACGGATTGCAGATCGCGCCGGCCGGCGCGACCAAGGCCTGGTCCAAGGACGACATCCACATCGCGTTCGCAGACATGCACCGCCAAGCAGAGGGAGAGTACCGATGGGACGCACACATGCTCATCGCCGGCCCGTGGCAGGTGCTCGTCGACGGCTGCGAGTACCGCACGCGCTTCGAACTGCCGCCGCAGGGCGACGAGAACATCCGCATCGTCGTGCCCGCTCCCTGCGACGTGCGCGTGCGCCTGCTCGACGCCGAGACAGGCAAGGCCCTCGAACTCGCGGCCGACGACACGCCGGGCTGGTACTCGCATTCGTTGGAATGGGAAGGTGGCTGGACCCACGCGGAGATGGCGCGACTGACGGACGGCTCGTTCCGGTGCCAGTCGCCGGCGGGAACGATCACGATCTCGGCTCACCCGAACGGCTACTCGTGGTCGCACCAGGACTACGAGGTCGGGTCGGGAACCAACGAGTTCGTGCTGCAGATCCCGCGCGCGTGCGGCGTCGAGATCGTGCTCAAGGACGGCGACGCCGTGATTCCGTGGCCCGACTCGATGAGCACCGAGCTGCTCGATGCGAGCGGGAAGGAGGGCCACATCTATTGGTCTGGCAACCGCACGGCGGCGAAGGGGCCTGGCGAGTTCACGTTGAAGATGGATGCGATGGAAGGGTACGAACCGATTCTGTCGCGCAAGGTCACCGTGAATGCGGGCGAGTGGACCAGGGTCGAGATCGCGCTGCATCGCAAGCCGTAGCTGCCGTTCCGCGATCTGCTCGTCGCGCTGTCGAACCCCGTGCGCCCGAGCGCGAGGCCCGCTCGACCCCTCCTCGCACTCCACGTGGCGCGCGCGCCGGGAACGCCGCGCTGGCCCTACCCGTACGGCACGTCGGCTTGCTTGACGAAGTGCGTGCGGCCGGTCGCCGCGGACTGCTGCTGAGCCTCCGCGCGGGCTTCCTGCTCCTGCGCGTAGGGGAATCGCTTCACTTCCTTGCCACTCGAATCGCAGACGAACCAGACGATCCGCACACGGCCACTTGGTTTGGCCGCCGCAGACTTGCTCGAGGACTTGCGTGCCGGCTTGGGCTCGGCTGCTTTCGCGGCCTTCGCAGCAGCCTTTTCCTTGGCCGTTGCGTCCGCTTCCGCGCGAAGGTGTGCGATCCGATCCCGATTGGACATCCTGCCTGCCATGCGCCGCACTCTACCAAGGCAAGGGCCGGTTGCTGTGTCTGCATACCGGGCAATCTGACTCTGACCCAGAACGCTCCGTGACTCGAGCGGTCCCGGTGCTCCAGCCCCTCCCGGTTCCGACCGAGTGCCGGAACCTGACGCGAGCCCAGCCGGAACGACCTCGCGACGCGCATCGCCGCGATCTCTACCATCACCCGGTGCGCCGCGTCGACAATCCTCCGAACCCCTGGCAGTCGAGTCACGTCGAGTGGCTCGGCGAACCGCCGGAGCAGACCCGCGAGGTGTACGAAGAGGACGCCAAATCGATCCTCGCCGAGAACGACAGCCCGGACCTGCCCTTCCGCTGGTCGCTCAATCCCTACCGCGGCTGCTTCCACGGCTGCGCGTACTGCTATGCGCGGCCCACGCACCAATACCTGGGCTTCGGTGCTGGCACCGACTTCGAACGGCGCATCGTCGTCAAGCGGAACGCGCCGCAACTGCTGCGGCACCAACTCGCGCGCAGCAAATGGCGCGGCGAAACGATCGTGTTCTCAGGCGTCACCGACTGCTACCAACCGCTCGAAGCGAACTACCTGCTGACGCGGCGCTGCCTCGAGGTCTGCCGCGAGTTCCGTCAGCCGGTCTCTGTGATCACCAAGGGCGCGCTCGTCGAACGCGACGTCGACGTGCTCTCTGACCTCGCGCGCCACGGTGCCGCGATCGTGTTCGTCAGCGTGCCGTTCGCCGACGCCGACGATTCGCGCGCGATCGAGCCGTTCGTCGCCACGCCCGAACGGCGGTTCGCGGCGCTGCGTGCCCTGAGCGATGCGGGCGTGCCGACCGGCGTGTCGGTGTCGCCGCTGATCCCAGGACTCAACGACCACCAGGTGCCCGAGATCTTGGAACGCGCACGCGCGGCCGGCGCGCGCCACGCGTTCCACGTGCTGCTGCGCCTGCCCGCCGAAGTCGAGGACGTGTTCACGGCGCGGCTGCGCGCGGCGTTCCCGCTGCGCGCCGAGAAGGTGCTGTCGCTGTTGCGCAGCATGCACGGCGGGCGCGTCAAGGACTCGCGCTTCCACGAACGCATGCGCGGCAAGGGCGCGCGCTACGAAGTGATCGCACAGCTCTTCCACACCGTCGCTATGCGGCTCGGACTCACGCCGCCGCCGCCCGCACAGGAACGCTCGAGCTTCCGCCGGCCGTTCGAGCAGCGCGGCCTGTTCGGCGATGCGTGACCCAGCGCTCGTCACACCAGCAAGTCGCATCCCCCACCTTGCGACCTGGCCCCGCAGCGCCGACCATTCGTGCAGCCCTCGAGTCCCGCGGCCTCGAAACTTGGACTCGCTGCAGAGTCGGAGCCACTCGGATGCGAACCACGATGCGTTGCCTGATCCGGTCCAGTTGCAGATCGTGGTCGGGTTCGGCCTTGCTTGCGGCCTTGCTCGCGACGGTGTCGGCCGCCCAGTCCGACCGCGTCCAGCAGCTTCTCCAACGTGCGGTTGTCGATCTCGACGAACCGGCGAAGGTTGCCGACGCCGTGCGCCAGCTCGAGAACCTCGGTGCTTCGGCGGTGGAGCCACTCCGCCGCCGGCTGCAATCGCGACGCGAACTGTCCGTCCGCGCATGCGTGCAGATCGTCTACGTGCTCGGCCGGCTCGGCCGGTTGGCCCTGCCCGCGCTGCCCGAGCTGCAAGGCCTGCTGCACGACGAGTCCGCCGAGATCGCCACCCAGGGGATCTGCACCCTCGGCGCACTCGCACCGTTCTGTACAGCCGAGGATTGTCTGCGACTGGGGCGGGAGCTGGATGCAGCGACGGTTTCCGTGCGTCACACGCAGCTTGCCTACACCCTGCGCGAGAGTCTGCGCCTCGGCGACGAAGCGGATGCGGAGAAGGTGCTGAAGACTCTCGATGGCCACGGGGTGCACTCGACCGCGGCGTGCCGTTGGCTCATGGCCCACCCCGACCGGCATCCGGATCACCACGAGCAGTTCCTGGCGGTGCTGGGTGCTGCAATGGACCGGGCACTCGTACGGGAACCCATCCGCTGGTGCGGGCCGGGTCCGGCCTCCAACATCGGTGATGCCGCGGAAGCATGGCTCGCGTTGTCCCAGGAACCGATGTCGGCACGCACCGCACGCGCATTGCTCGACCACGAACGCGCCGATCTGCGTCTGCGCGCAGTGGCCTGGATGCACGACAATGGGCGCTCGCTGCCGATGCGCGAACGCGCCGACCTCGTCGGCCGCCTGTGGGACAT
>JAYUCN010000232.1:0-13498 GCA_043740335.1 Planctomycetota bacterium | reverse complement strand
AGATCTCCGCGGTACGGATCTCCTCGCTGCGACAGGAGCGTGTGCGATGGCAGCCCTGATCCCCGTTGGCGTCGCCGGACTCGGGCGCTATGTGCCCGAACGCCGCCTGACCAACCAGGACCTCGAGCAGCTCGTCGACACGTCCGACGAGTGGATCGTGCAGCGCACCGGCATCCGGGAACGCCGCATCGCCGCTCCCGATCAAGTCACCAGTACGCTGGCGCTGGCGGCCGCCAGGAGCGCGCTCGCTGACGCGCGCATGGCGCCTGAAGAACTCGACCTCGTGCTCTGCTCGACCGTGACGGGCGACCAGCCGTTCCCGGCGACGGCCTGCCGGGTCGGCCTCGACCTCGGTGCGAAGAACGCGGGCGGCTTCGACATCGCCGGCGCCTGCAGCGGCTTCGTGTTTGGCTCGCAGGTGGCCGCGGGGTTCATCCAATCGGGGCAGTTCCAGCGGGTCCTGGTCATCGGCGCCGAGATCCTGAGTCGCATCCTCGACTACACCGACCGCAACACCTGCGTGCTTTTCGGCGACGGCGCGGGTGCTGTCATCTTCACGTCGCTCGAGCGCGCCGGTCGCGGCGAGTTCCTCGGGGGTTCCATCTGTATGGAAGGCGGCTCCGAGAACGTGCTCGCGCAGCCCGGCGGTGGCAGCCGTCACCCGGCCACGGCCGAGACCGTCGGTCAGCGGCTGCACTACATGAAGATGGGCGGCACCAAAGTGTTCAAATTCGCGGTGCGCGTGTTCGCTGGACTCGTGCAGGGCGTCGTCGAGCGCTACGGCCGCGACGACATTGGCGTCATCATCCCGCACCAGGTCAACCAGCGCATCATCGAAGCCGCGATGGAGCAGGTGGGCCTGCCCATGGACCTCGTCTTCAGCAACATCGATCGTTACGGCAACACGTCAGCCGCTTCCGTGCCGATCGCGCTGCGCGAAGCGTTCGACGCGGGCCGTCTGCAGCAGGGCAAGCTCGTCATGATGCCGGCGTTCGGCGCTGGCATGGCATGGGGACATCTCCTGTTGCGTTGGTGACGAGCACGGGGAGTGGAGCAAGCATGCAGTTTCTCGGCAAAGTCGCGTTGGTCACGGGCAGTTCGCGCGGCATCGGTCGCGCGATCGCCGTGCAGCTCGCTGCAGAGGGTGCGATGGTCTGGTGCACGTCGACCAAGGAGGGGGGCTGCGCCGACACCCTGGCCGCGATCGCCGCGTTACCGGCCGGCAGTGGCAAGGGTCGCGGACTGGTCGCCGACATCGCCGCGGCGGATGCCGCCGAATCGCTCGCCGGGCATGTGCTCGAAGCCGCGGGGAATCTCGACTTCCTGATCAACAACGCCGGCATCACGCGCGACGGTCTGTTCCTGCGCATGTCGGCCGACGATTTCGACGCCGTGATCGGCACCAACCTGCGCGGCACGTTCCTGGTCTGCAAGGCGTTCGCGCGCGCCATGGCCAAGGCGCGCGGCGGTCGCATCGTCAACATCGGCTCGGTCGTAGGCTTGACCGGCAACGCGGGACAGGCAAACTACGCCGCCAGCAAGGCGGGCCTCGTCGGCTTTTCGAAATCGCTCGCGCAGGAATTCGCGAGTCGTTCCATCACCGTCAACGTGGTGGCGCCCGGATTCATCGCCACCGACATGACCGCCGGCCTGACCCCCGAAGTCCAGGCGGCCCTGCTCGCACAGATTCCCTTGAGCCGTCTTGGGCAACCCGAGGACATCGCCCAAGCCGTATCGTTCCTTTGCAGTGGCGCCGCCGCCTACATCACCGGGCAGACGCTCGTTGTGGACGGCGGCATGACCATGTAGCTACGCTACCAGGCTCTCATTCCAAGGCGTCGGCGCCCCGCCGCCGGCAACCGGATCTCCCACAGTTCGTACGAGGAAAGAAAGTGTCGAAGGCTGAAAACATCGAAGAACGCGTCCACAACATCGTCTGCGAGCAGCTCGGAACCACCCGCGACAAGATCACGGGCGAGACGTCGTTCATCAACGATCTCGGCGCCGATTCGCTCGACACCGTCGAACTCGTCATGGAGTTCGAGGACGAGTTCGAGATCAACATCCCGGATGAGGATGCCGAGAAGATCATGACCGTCGGCGATGCCGTGAAGTACATCTCGGGCAAGCTGGGCTGAGTGGCACTGGTCTCTGTGACATGACCAGACGTCGCGTCGTCATCACCGGTCTCGGTGCCGTTTCGTCGCTCGGGCTCGACCTGGCGACGAACTGGGACAACCTGCTGAAGGGCACTTCGGGGGCCGGGCCGATCACGCGCTTCGACACCAGCAAGCACACCTGCAAGTTCGCGTGCGAAGTCTGGAACTGGGAGACGGAGAAGTTCTTCCCGAAGATCGAGAGCAAGCGACTCGACAAGTTCACGATGTACTACCTCGTCGCCGCGGACGAGGCGATGAAGGCCTCGGGCCTCGACATGGCTGGAGAGGACCGCACGCTGGCCGGCTGCATCACGGGCACGGGCATCGGTGGCATCCACGAGATCGAAGCCAGCAAGGTGCTCCAGATCGAACGCGGCGCCGATCGCATCAGTCCGTTCTTCATCCCGAAGATCATGGCCAATGCGATGGCCGGCCAGGCCGCGATCCGCTTCGGGCTGCAAGGGACCTGCTTCGTCACGTCGTCGGCCTGCGCGAGTGCGGGCCACGCCATCGGCCTGGCGTTGCGCTCGATCCAATGGGGCGAGGCCGACATCATGCTGACCGGCGGCTCGGAAGCGGCGACGACCGAACTCGGACTCGGTGGTTTCTGTGCGCTGAAGGCCTTGTCGACCCGCAACGACGAGCCCAAGCGGGCCTCGCGCCCGTTCGATCGCGACCGCGATGGCTTCGTCATGGGCGAAGGTGCCGCGGCCCTCGTGCTCGAAGAGTACGAACACGCGCGGCGGCGCGGCGCCCGCATCTGGTGTGAGCTGCTCGGCTACGGCTCGACCGACGACGCGCACCACATCACCGCACCGAACGAAGACGCCGACGGGCCGAGCCGCGCGATGCGCATGGCCCTGAAGGACGGCGGCATCCCCCCCGATCGGGTTCAGTACATCAACGCGCACGGCACCAGCACGTCCCTCAACGACAAGATCGAAACCGCCGCCATCAAACGCGTGTTCGGCGACCACGCCCGCCGTCTCTGCGTGTCGTCGACGAAGTCGATGGTGGGACATCTGCTCGGTGCCTCAGGGGCCATCGAGCTCGCCGTGTGTGCGTTGTCCATCCAGCACGGTCAGGTGCATCCGACCATCAACTACGAGACGCCGGACCCCGATTGCGATCTCGACTACGTGCCGAACACGGCGCGCGATCTGCGCGTCGACCACGCCCTCAGCAATTCGCTCGGATTCGGCGGTCACAACACGAGCCTGCTGCTCGGTCGCGTGTAGCCGCCGATGGTATCGGCGGGGACCGGCGAGGACCGCCGTGGTCCAGGGCGGCCCGTTGCAGAAAGCCGGCCTGGCCTGTACGCAGAGACCACCAAGAACCAACCGGCAGAAGCCCCGACGGCAGAAAGGAGTTCCTCGTGAAGAAGAAGCTGAAAGACGCGCTGCACCGCTACAAGGTCGAGACCTTCAAGATGACGCACGTGACTGCCGAGGAGCAGGACGTCGCGCGTGAGATCCTGGAGCACACGGCCCAGGCGCTCCAGAACGCCTACCACTTCCACTTCGACAAGAGCACGAGCCCGCATCGCGTCGAGACGTTCCAGCTGATCAAGTCGGTGGCGCTCGAGACCCTGCTGCCACCCGTCGTCGAGAAGATCATGCGTCGCATCACGGTCCTGGAGCATCAGAACATGCACCTCGTGAAGCTCCTCGACGAGCTCATGGAAGCGTTGTCGGAGGATTGAGTGCGCAGCGTCCTCGTCGGTGACCTCGGTGGAACGAAGTGCCGCTTCGCGCTCGTGGGCGCCGACTTTGTCGTGCATCGGGTCCAGCATGTGCCGACCGTGCGCGAGCGGGGTTCGTTCCTGGCTGCGTTGGACCAGGCCCTGGCCGCGATCCTCGCCGAGTTGCCACCCGGGGTGGAGGCGCCCGTGGCGGCCGGGTTCGGGGCGGCCGGCGTGATTCCGCGCGATGGCCAGTCGATCGACCGCGCGCCGAATCTGCCGCTCGACGGCTTCCCGCTCGCGACGCACGTGCAACAACGGTTCGGCCTGCGCACGACGCTGCTCAACGACGGCCGTGCTTCCGCCTTCGGCGAATACCTGCGCGGCCACGCGGTCGGCCGCGACCCGCTGCTGTGCCTGTTCTTCGGCACTGGCATCGGCATCGGCCTCATCGTCGACGGCAAGCCCTACGGCGGTGCGGCGAACGCCGCTGGCGAGATCGGCCACACGACCTTCCGGCCCGAGGGGCGTCGCTGTCCGTGTGGAGGGCTCGGGCACTTCGAGGCCTACTGCGGCGGCCGTGCGATCACGGAGCGTGCGGCCGCGGAGGTCGGTCCGGCGACGACGGGCAACTGGACGGTGGGTGAGGTCGTGGCGCGCGGCAAGGCCAACAGTCCAGGCAGCGAGGCAGCGCGCGCGATCCTCGCCGATGCCGAGAGTGCGTTCTGCACGCTCGTCGCCAACGCCTGCACGCTGCTGAATCCGAGTGCGGTCGTGCTGGGCGGCGGCGTGATGACGGGTTGGTCAGGGCTGCACGAACGCATCGTCGCCCACGTGGCCGGAGCGACGGGCCGCCTCATCCACGAAGGGCTCGCGTTCGTGCCGAGCCTTGGCGGTTCCGACGCGATCCTGTGGGGTGCGGCGGCGGCGACCGGCGTCCTCTGGCCCGCGCGTTCCTGACGCTGCCGCCGGGCCGCCTGCCGGCCCCGGCAGCGCGGGAGAAGCGTGCCCCCGACCTCGCGCGCACCGTGCATCCCTCTATGCTCTGCGCACCACCTGGAGGGGTGATGTGATGGATATTGCTGTTCTGGCCGGCGGGCGTTCGCCCGAACACGAAGTGTCGCTCGCGTCGGCGGCGCAGGTGCTGCTGCACCTCGATCGCCAGCGGTGGCGCGTCTGGCCGGTCTACCTCGATCGCGATGGCGGCTGGTGGCCACGACGTTGGCCGTTGTCGCACGGGGTCGCGTGGTTGCCCAGGGACACCGCCGAGTCGCACGGGCCGCTGCGTCCGGGCACGGCGCTCGACTGGTTGCTCGACGCAGCGCACATCGAAGCCGTGCTGCCCGTGCTGCACGGCCCGTTCGGCGAGGACGGCACCGTGCAGGGCATGCTCGAACTCTACGACTTGCCGTGCGTCGGCTCCGGCTGTGCCGCGTCGGCGGTCGCGATGGACAAGCTGCGCACGCGGCAGGTGCTGCAGGCGATCGGCGTGCCGCAGGCCAAGGCCTACGAGCCGCGCCTGCCGCTCGTGCAGGCCGAGGCGGGTTTCGAGTGGGCACAGCTAGAGGCCGCGGTCGGCACGCCGGCCTTCGTCAAGGTCGACGCATCGGGCAGCACGGTCGGGGTGGCGCGGGTGACGAAGGTGGAGGAACTCGCTGCGTTCTTTGCAGAGTTCCGCGGCCGCTTCCGCCGCTGGTTCGCCGAGCAGCAACTGGTCGGCGAGGAGATCACGGTGGCGGTGCTCGGCAACACGGGTGATCGCCTGCAGGCGTTGCCGCCCGTGGGCATCTACCCACGCTGCGACAGCTGGTTCACGCACGAAGCGAAGTACCGTCCAGGTGCTTCCGAAGAGGTCGTGCCACCGCGCGGCTGGTCGAAGGCCAGGATCGACGAGGTCGCTGCGCTCGCGATCCGCTGCCACGAAGCCCTCGTCTGCGATGGCATGTCGCGCACCGATATGATCGTCACCTCGGCAGGTCCGTTCGTGCTCGAAACCAACACCATTCCCGGCCTCACGAAGACGAGCCTCTTGCCGCAGGCGGCGGCCGCCGTCGGCATGTCGTTCACGGCGTTGCTGGACCGGTTGCTCGAGCTGGCGCTCGCGCGGCGCGTGGTGCCCGCAAGCGAACGGCTCGTCGACGCCGACGCACGCGCTGCCGATCCCGTGCCGGGCGGGGCGTCCGCTTCTGCCTGACGGACACCTCATCGTGCCCTCCCTCGTCGACAGTCTGCTCGTGGTGCCCCAGCAGCCGGCGCACACGGACTCCGGTTCGTTCTGGCAGTCGCTGCTGTTGTGGTGCCGCGAACCAGGCGTCGTCGAGATCCTGCTCGCGAGCACCGTCGTGTTCAGCCTGCTGTTCGTCTGGTGGCGATTGGCTCGCCTCGTCACCGGCGCGCGCAGCCGCCAGGCGATAGAGGACTATCTGCTCGGCGTCGAACAGGCGCTGCACGGGGACCTGCGCGGCGCGCTCGAACGCCTGCAGCGCGTCGTGAGTCTGGACCCCGAGAACCACTACGCGCGCCTCCAGCTCGGCAAGGTGCTCGCCGAGCTCGGCGAACCGGCGCAAGCCCACCAGCAGCACCTCTATCTGCAGCGAGCGTTCGGCATCGAGAGTGTCGAGAACGATCTGCTGCTCGCGCAGAGCCTGCTCGGCGCGGGGTTCGCGACGGAAGCCGCCGAGGCAGCGGAACGCGCACTCCAGCGCGCGCCGGAGCGCGCGGCGGGGTGGGAGTTCGTCTACCGCGCGCGCCTCCAGACCGGCGACTTCGAGGCAGCGGCCCAGGCCGGGCGGCGGTTGCTCGAGCTCGTGCGCGAAGGGCCGCAGCGGGTGCGACTGAGTGCCGATGTCGCGCGCACGCTCGCGCAGTCGGGCGTGCAACGGTTGTTGCACGGCGACCAGGAAGGGGCGGGTGCCATGCTGCAGCAGGCGCGGCGGATCGATGGTTCCTCCGATGCGGTGCCGCTGCTCGCGGCGCGCCTCGATGCGGTGCAGGCGGGCGTCGAACGCACGGTGCAGGCGCTGCTGGCCGAGACCGCGGGTACGGCAGACGGTCTCGTTCCCATGGCTGGTGGCCGGTTGCCGGCGACGCTGTGCTCTCCCGACGCGAGGGGCCTGCCGGTGTCCACGCTCGCTGGTCTCGCGGCCACGAGCCGGTGGTCGTGTCGAGCGTGCGGCGTGCCCTTGCCACGCGCCGTCGCCGAGTGCCCCCGTTGCCTGGCGTCGGCTCCGGCCCTGCTCCAGGAACCGCAGCTCACCACGAGCATCGAGTCGCCGACGCACACGATGGATGCCATCGAAGTGAACGACGCGCACGTGCAGCGTCTCGTGCGCACGCTGCTCGAGGCCGAGGGCGAACCGCGCGCAACGGCGCGCGCGCAGGTGCTCGAGCTGCGCGAACGCGCTGTCGAAGAGCTGCTGCGCCAGGCGTGGCACCAGAGCGGTGATGCCCAGGAAGCCGCCATCGACGTGCTGCGCGCCATGGGTCCGACGATCGCGCCGGCCCTGTTCACGGCCAGCGATGCGCTCGAGCAGGCGCGCCTGCTGTCGGTGGGGTCGCGTTCGCCGGCCGCGCTCGTCGGCCGCATCGTGCAAGGCTTCGACCGCGCCGCGCTGCCGCACGTCGAACCGCTGTTCGCATCGGCGCGACCCGAACACCGGAAGATCCTCATCGACTTCTTCCTCGGGCTCGCCGACCTCGCGCAGTTCCAGATCGTGCTCGAGCGCTTCCCGCCGATGGAGATCCTGCATCGGCTCAACAAGGCCGACAGCGAGGTGCTGCGGCGCTTCCTGCGCGCGGTGCCGCCGGGCCATTTCGTCGCCGAGACGCTGCTGCTCGAGTCGACGTTCTACCGCGACGAGGAAGTGCTCGCGGCGATCGCGGGGGCCAGTCATCCGGAGGTGCTCGTCGAGGTGCTGGTGCGGCGCGGGCCGACGCGTTCGCTGACGAAGGTCCTCATCGTTGCCTTGTCGGACCAAGGACTCAGCGAGGTGGCTGCGCGCGTGCTCGGGCAATTGGGCGAGGCGGCGCTCGATCACGTGCTCGCCGCCTACACGGATCCGGAGCTGGGTCGCGACGAACGGGTGAGGCTCGCGACGCTGCTTGCGGGTTCCGGGGTGCCGGCAGTGGAGCGCCTGTGTGCGAGCTTCGGCCCGGAACCGACTGCACTCGACGACGAGCTGCTGGCGATCCTGGTCCGGATCGGCAATGCAGCGGTGGCGCCGTTGCAGGCGGCGTATGGCCATTCAGGCTGGCTCGAGAAGGTGAGCATCGGGCTCATCTCGCGGCACACGAACCGGCGCGTGCAGATCGTGCGCGCGCTGCGCGCGATCGGGTCCGCGGTTGCAGGCTCGACGCTGAAGGCGTTGCTCGACGGCGAGCGCGACCACAATCTGCGGCTCCGGCTGCAGGAGAGTCTGCACGAACTCGGGGCACTGGGCCATCTGCCGCACGGCGGTGCTTCCGGAGGTTCGCATGGGTAGGCTCGGGAGCCTCGTCCGGCGAGGGCTGTGGGCGCCCGTGCGCGCGCTGCTGCCGAAGAACCCGTGGCTGCGCGTACTCGTCTGCTCGCTGCCGTTCGTGCTGCTGCTGGCACTGTTCGGGCCCGCCCTCGACGTCGTGCTGAAGCTCATGGACTTCGGCATGCGAATCATCGAACCGCTGCTGCAGACGACGATCGGGCGGATCCTGCTGCTGCTCGTCGTGTTCACGCTCGGTGGGGTGGTTGCGGTGTGGCTGCTCAAGAGTCGGGTGCGCGACATGCGCGCGGAGGCGGTGCTCGGACGTCATCTCCAGGCGACCGCGGCGCTCGTCGGTCTCGATCTGCGGCGCAGTCGCGAACGCTTCCGCAAGGTGTCGAGGTACCGCGGGCCGGTGCCGGAGAGGTACCCGCACGTGGTGCAGGACAGCAACCTGAAGTTGGCGCGCATGTGCCTCGAAGGCGGGCGTGTCGACGAGGCGCTCGGCTGGCTCACGCGCGTGGTGGAGCCGGGTCTGCCCAAGGAACTGCTGCGTTCGCTGCTGCAGTTGCGCGTGCGCGCGCTGCGGCAGCAGGGTGAAGTGCTCGCGGCGGCGTTGACCGACGAGATCACGCGCGCCGTCGAACGCTTCCCGACCGACTACCATCTGCTCTGTGAATGGCGTGATCTGGTCGCGGCGGGTGGGAACCAGGGGGAAGTCGCGGCGGTGCAGGAGCGCGTGGCCAGGAACGCGCCGCCGGCGGCGGCGGCGCGCGAACGGCAGCGCTGGGTCGCGGAGTTGGTGGGGGCCGGGCAGGCGTTGCTGCGCGCGGGTGAGTTCGACGCCGGGCGCAAGCTGGCGAAGAAGCTGGCGCAGGTCGACAAGGACGGGCCCGCGGGTGGGCTGCTGCTCGGCGACCTGCATCGCGCCACGGGTGATCTGCGATGGGCGATCCGTGCGTATGGCGGGACGAAGTCGCCCGAGGGGCTGGACCGCATCGCGGAGTTGCTGACGGAACATCCGGGGGTGGTGGAGCCGCGCGAGTTGTTGGAGAGCTGTCCGATGCAGGGCACGCTGTTGCTCGTGGCGCGAGAACAGGCGCGGCAGGGGGACACGGTGCGGGCCGAACGCGCGGCGCGGTTGGCGGCGGAGTCGTTGGGGCCGACGGCGACGGTGTGCGCGGTGTTGGCGGAGGTGCTGCAGCTGCTCGGCAAGGACGAGAAGGCCCGGCTCCTGCGCGAGCAGGCGGTCGCGCGCTTGCTGGCGCCGCCGAGTGGGTGAGATCCGGTGAGATCCGGGCGGCCGGATGCAGACTGTGCTGGTAGTCGGTCAGACAGGTTCTCGTCGAGTCCGAGGTTCACGTGGCCGGCGGGATGATCATCGTGCCCTTCTCACGAGCGGCGGCGAAGGCAAGGCAGGCACGAATGTCCTCTTCCGTGACCTCCGAGAAGTCCGCCAACACTTCGGACACCGTCATGCCGGAGGCCAGGTACTCCAGAACATCGCCGACCGTGATGCGCAGGTCGCGGATGCAGGGCTGGCCGCTGCGCTTGTCCGGCGTGATGGTGATCAAGTGGCGGTAGTCCATGCGTGGTCGGGACCGTCATCGATCGTTGAACTTGGAACGCTGGATCTGCGCCCGAACCTCGGCCCACGGCTTCGTCGTGCTGCGCATCGCATCGATCACTTCGCTCGGGCTGCGCAGTTGACGGAGTGTGGACGGCGGGGCGAACGGCGACAAGTTGCTGCTGGCGCCGCCGAG
This sequence comes from Planctomycetota bacterium, assembly GCA_043740335.1. Classification (GTDB taxonomy): domain Bacteria; phylum Planctomycetota; class UBA1135; order UBA1135; family UBA2386; genus DASVAL01. Next base: position 3,438 of record JAYUCN010000232.1, on the reverse strand, counting down.
CAAGTGAGCCGCTGCTGGCGGGTCACCAAACTTCGTTCAGAACCCTGAGCAGGCGTCGCTTCTCGGCGCGCGAGAAGGACTGGTGCCGGAGGCGGGACTTGAACCCGCACGCCTTGCGGCGCAGGTTTTTGAAACCTGTGCGTCTGCCGATTCCGCCACTCCGGCCGGCGCACGCAGACTAGAGGCCGCCTCGCACCCGGTCAACAGCACGCGCGCACACGTTCGCGTCCTCACGCACCGCGGAGCCAGTGGCAGTTCGTTCCGCCACGCTGCACGACGCCCACGCGTTCGCCCGCCTCGAGCACGAGCTGCGCGTCGTCGAGGTCTGTTCCCAGATGCTGCACGAGTGCGAACAACAACGCCTCACTCGTCACCGTCACCTTCGCCCCACCCAACTGCTCGAACAAGCGCGCGAACAGCCCGGGATCCACAGCCGTGCTGATGCCGCTCGTCAGCGTCGCATCCGCGCCTGCACAACACGGCTCGAAGTTCGTCCCGCAATGACCGCACTGCCCGTGCCCATGCACCCGCACGACGTTCCCCTTCCAACCGCAGTAGGGGCAGCGTTCCTCGCTCGCCCCCGCGGCGCTCACGACATCGTGACGACGAGTTCTTCGTCGATCTCGGCCTGCAGCAGATTCTGGATCGCCATCAACGTGCCCGCCGTCGAACTCGGGCAGCTGCCGCACGCACCCTGATACCGGATCAAGAGCGTCTTGCCCTCGATGCCCAGCACCTGGAGACCGCCGCCATCCCCCGCGAGTGCCGGCCGCACGCGATCGTCGAGCAGCGTGTTGATGCGCGACAGCAGCGCCGGATCGCCGCCCTTGGGAATCGTCGCGAGCGGATCCTCGGCGTGCGTCGGCCCGGTCGCCGCTTCCGCCGCATGCGATGCGACACTGCTGTCCGGAATGTGACTCTCGAGCAGCCGCGTCACCTGCTCGGCAACCGCGCGCCAGTCAGCCTGCCCCGTCATGCTCACGGTGACGAAGTTGTCGCAGAAGAACAGCGTCTCGATGCCGGGGATGGCGAACATGCCTTGCGCGAGCACATCCTTCTGCGCCAGCTCGGGCTTGCTGTAGGCCAAGGTGGCTCCACTCTTCGCGAGCGGCTGGTCGACGAGGAACTTGAAGGCGTTGGGGTTCGGGGTGGGCTGGATGCTCGTGACCTTCATGATGGACTCAGGATAGCAGACCGGGGCGCAAAGCGTGCTTCTCGACCGTGCCGCGGCCGGAGGCAAGGCGTCGATCCGTGCCGCGCGACGAATCACTGCCTACTGGAGGAACAGACTCGTCGCATCGGCCGGACCCGTCGTCAGGAACACCGGCTTCCAGAGCCCACCCGCACCACCGTGGTCGACGACGCGCAGCACGAGCGTGTTGGTCGCACCCGGACGCAGCCGCTGCCCCAGCTCGGCGACCTGGCGTTCGAGCCAGATCGTGATCTTCTTCTTGGGGTCGCCGAACGAGCCCGCGGGCTCGCCATTGAGCCAGAACTCGAAACTGTCGTCGACGCCCTCGAACACCGCGCGCGCATCGAGGCCCTGCCAGTCGGCAGGCACGGCGACATCGAAGCGATACCACGCGACACCCGTGTACTGCTTCAGGTCCTCACCCTGGTTCTCCCAGTGCGAACCCGCCTTGAGGTCGCGCCACTCGGCCGTGGTCACGTCGGTCTTCGGATCGTGCCAGCTCAGAGCGCGCCCTTCGTCGTTCGGGTCGGTGTGGAAGCGCCAGACGGGCAGGTCGATCTTCTTCTCGGTGAGCGTCGCGCGCAGTGCCGCGATCGTGGTGGCGGACAACGAACGCTTCGGTGCTTGCCCCAGGACGAGGTGACGCAGCAACTCGTGCTCGACGTAGCGACCAGCCGGTGTGCCGCTGTCGAACGTGCTCGCGACGAGCCGGCCCTTGCCGACGTTGCAGTCGAACGCGAACAGGTGTGCCTTCACTTCCGCGATGTCGTGCGTCTCCCAGAAGGCGAGGATCGGATCGACCTGGTCGAGCCACGGTTGCCACGCCATGAGGCGACCGCCGTCGAGGTCGAACGGTTGCAGTTCGATGAGCATCTCGGCCGGCAGGCGCGAGTGCACGGCGTGCGGCGGTGCCCACGGTGCGCCCGTCAGGTACCACTTCGATTCGCTGCGCACACAGTGCTTCTGCCCCGTGACACGCAGCAGCACGCGGCCACCGTTCTCGAGCATGGTGAGGGTGTCGGGATCGAAGTGGTCGACGACGCGCACCGCCGCGGGGAGTGACGCGTCGAACGGCGGCAGCAGCCAGACGTCCCATTCACCGCGCGTGCCTTCGACACTGCCTTGCACGCGATGGCGCGTCGGTGCTGCGACCACGGGTGGGGATGGCAGGGCGTTGCGTTCGCCCAGCGTCCAAGCGACCACGCGCCGCACACCAAGATCTACAGGCGCCCTGCCCGTGACGAACGCTCGCGCATCGTCTGGCGTGTCGAGGCAGAGCATCGTGTCGCGGTGCCAGCTCCATTCACCCGCACTCCACTTCATCCGGTCGAAGTCATCGAAGAGGCCCATGCGCGCCTTGCCGAAGTCGCGCGCGACCGACACCACGTAGCCCGCGTCGGGGATCGCCATGCGCAGCCGTTCGATCTGGTAGCGCCGCGTGCGCATCGCGTAATCGCGCGACACCGGGCCCAACGACGCGAGCGTCATGGCGCCGAACTCCTTCTCGACCCAGGCTTCGAAGCGCGCCTGATCGACGAAGCAATCGGGCCGCCACCACACCGTTTCGTCCCCGTGCTTCGCGCACCACGCCGCGCGATCGGCCCACGTGTCCGCCGCGATGCACTCGCCGAGCAGCAGCGGCTTCTTGCCCTTCTGCTCGATGTGCTGCAGGAACTCGCGCAGCCGCCCCGGCCACCAGCGGTTGTTGCCGTACGGATGTTCGTCCCAGAAGTCCGTGACGCGCTGCCAGCCGATCCACGAACTGTCGTCGACGACGAGCGTGTCGGGCACCGTCGCCTTGCACGCGTCGTAGAGCGCCTGCACGACGTCGAGGTCGGCGCCCTGGCCCGTCTCGCACGTGATGCTGCGGAACGCGACCGACGGATGGCTGCGGTCGTGAAGGAAGAACTCGCCGTACTCGGCGAGCAGTTCCTGCTTGTGCGCCTGGTCCATCTGCGGATGCCAGGTCGGATACTCCTGCCACACGAGCAGCCCAAGTTCGTCGCAGAGGTCGTAGACGCAGGACGGCGGCACCCAGAGGCAACACTTCACGCAGTTGAAGCCGAGGCTCCGGAACTGCTCGAGCTGCGGGCGCCAGAACGCCGGGTCGGTAGGCGGGGCCAGGACCGGCGGCGAATAGCCCCAGTGCAGGATGCCGCGCACCTGCAGGGGCGAGCCGTTCCACAGCACCTTCGTGCCAAAGGCTCGCAGGTCGCGGCAACCGACCTTGCGAGTGACCTCGTCGA
>JAYUCN010000231.1:0-2233 GCA_043740335.1 Planctomycetota bacterium | reverse complement strand
GCACGCTGTCGATGGCGCGCACGTCGGATCCGAACTCGGCGGGTTCGGGCTTCTTCATCATGCACAAGGACAACCCCGGCCTGGACAACCAGTACTCGGCGTTCGGCAACCTCGAGGAAGGCACCGACACGCTGGATCGCATCGCGACGACGCTGGTCGGCGGGCCGCAGAAGAGCACGCCCATCCAGCCCGTGATCCTCCACTCGGCGATCGTGCTGCCCGCGAAGAAGTAGGGCGAGCGCTCGCTCTCGATCGGTCTTTGCGGCAGGATGCCGATGCCATGGACCTCGACCAGACCGACCCCTCGACCATCGAAGCCGCCGTCGTCACCGACAAGGGCACGATGGTGGTCACGTTCTTCCCCGAGCAGGCGCCGCGACACGTGCGCAGCTTCCTGACGTTGGCCCAGCAGGGCTTCTACGACGGCGTCGCGTTCCACCGGATCGTGCGCAACTTCATGATCCAGACCGGGTGTCCGCACAGCCGGAAGGGGGCGAAGGGACAACCCGGCACCGGTGGCCCGGGCTACCAGTTGCCGGCCGAGTTCCACGACATCCCGCACACGCGCGGCATCCTGTCGATGGCGCGGTCGCGCGATCCGAACTCCGCCGGCTCGCAGTTCTTCATCGTGCACGGCGACCACGCGGACTTTCTCGACGGCCAGTACACGGTGTTCGGCAAGGTCGAGGCAGGTCTCGACGTGCTCGACGAGATCGCCAGCATCGAGTGCGACTTCGGTGCTGGCGGCGAACGGAGCAAGCCCAAGGAACGCGTCGAGATCCGTGGCATCGAACTGCGCCCAAGGCAGAAGCGGGAGCCTGCTGGCGAATCTGCCGGCGAGTCGGCCGCCGCGGGGAGCTGAGCGATGGCCGCGACCTCGCCAGGCGTCTTGCAGAACGTCCTGCTCGTGCGCGAGGGACATCTCGCGATCGTCAGCGTGAATCGGCCGGCGAAGCTCAATGCGCTCGACGACCTCACGATCGCCGAACTCGATGCCGTGTTCGGAGCCCTCGGTGACGACGACGCCATTGGCGCCATCGTGCTCACGGGTGCCGGCGAGAAGGCGTTCGTCGCGGGTGCCGACATCAGCGTACTGAGCAAACAGGGCGTGCTCGACGGCAAGCAGAATGCCCTGCGCGGCCAGGCGCTGACCCTGCGCATCGAGAACTGCAGCAAACCCGTGATCGCCGCCATCAACGGCTTCGCGTTCGGCGGCGGCCTCGAGCTGGCGCTCGCGTGCGATCTGCGTTTTGCGGCCAAGACCGCGAAGATGGGCCTGCCCGAAGTGTCGCTCGGCATCCTGCCCGGCTACGGCGGTACGCAGCGGCTGCCGCGTCTCTGTGGCACGGGCGTGGCACTGCAGCTCATCCTCACGGGCGATCCCGTGACGGCCGACGAGGCGCTGCGCATCGGCCTCGTGAACGGCGTGTTCGAGCCCGGCGAACTGCTGGCCGGCTGCAAGGCCGTGGCCCAGCGGATCGTGTCGCGCGGGCCGCAAGCGTTGGCGCTGGCCAAGGCCGCGGTGCGGCGCGGTGTGCACATGCCGATGGCCGACGGTCTCGCGCTCGAGGCCGACCTGTTCGGCATCGCCAGCAGCACGGTCGAGATGAAGGAAGGCATGGCCGCGTTCCTCGAGAAGCGCAAGCCGTCCTGGCTGCGGGCCTAGATGACGCCGCTGCCCGCTTCGAACGGGCCGATCGGGCCGGCGAGCGAGCCGTTCGCGGCGCTGCTCGCGGCCGCACGCGGGGAGCCGGTGGCGCTCCTGCACAGCTGCGGGCGCGGCCCTGTGTGGCTCTGCACCGACGCCGTCGACACCCTCGCACGACCCGCCGGTGCGACCGCCGGTGCGTTCGCAGCACTCGACGCGTTCCTGACCCGCCACCGCGACCGGCGCGTCGTCGGCTGGCTCGGTTACGACCTCGGCCTCGACGTCGAAGCGTGGCCCCATCGCATCGTCGACGACTTCCCCGTGCCGGTGCTGCACGTGGCCGCCTATGCGACCGTGCGCGAGTTTGCGCCCTCGTTGCCGACGCGAGCGCCGGCCGTGGCACCGGCCGTGGCCTTGCGCGCGCACGTCGGTCGCGCCGACTACGAACGTCGCGTCGCCGCGGTCGTCGAGCACATCTGTGCTGGCGACATCTTCCAGGCCAACCTCACGCAGCGCTGGCGCGTGGACACGCACGATGCGATGGCGCTGTCGGCCGTGCTGTATGAATCCATGACGCGACATACA
>JAYUCN010000230.1:0-5477 GCA_043740335.1 Planctomycetota bacterium | reverse complement strand
CACCGTTGGCACCGTTCACCGCCACCAGCGGCAAGCCGATCGCACGCCGCAAGCGTTCGACATCGATCGGGAAACCCTCGGCGGCGGCGACATCGACCTTGGTCAACGCCACGACCAGGGGCACCGGCAAGCGGCGCAGTTCCTGCAACAGGCGCAGCTCGACCGGCAGCTTCGCGGCGTCGAGCACGACGCAGAGCAGATCGGGTGCGTCGCCAGTTCCGGGCCGCAGGAACGCCAGCGCAACCTCCTCGTCGCGGCTGTGCGCCGCCAGCGACGAGATGCCGGGCAGATCGACGACGCGCAACGACACGCTGTCGACTTCGGTCAGGCTCTCGACCCGTTCGACCGACGTGCCTGGAAAATTGACGGGACGCTGCAAGCTGCCGGTCAGGTGCATCAAGAGCGAGGTCTTGCCGGAATTTGCGCGGCCGACGAGAGCCACGGTGCGAGCCGCCGAGATCGTTTCCGCAGATGCGTGGCAGGGCTTCGTCACCTGGGTGCCTCGATGGCGCGGACCAACACCCGTTCCGCCTCGCTGCGCCGCAGGGCCAAGCGATAGCCGTGCAGGCGGAACAGCAGCGGGTCGCCGAACGGCGCCTGCGCGATCCACTCGATGGCTGCCCCCGGCCACAGGCCGGACGCAACGAGACGCACTGCCAGCGCGTCGTTGCCGACGACCTCGACGACCTCGAGTCGCTGGCCGGACGCGGCCTTGGCCAGGCTGAAGGCATCCGCAACGGCGGTGGTCGGCGGCGCCGGAGGGCAAGCTGAAGCTGGAGACAGGTTCACGAACACGAGCCGTTGCTGGTTGGTCCTTGTTGAGACTATGTCTCAACTTGGGCATCATGCACCGAGTCCCGCCGGATTCCAAGAGGGCCGAGGTTCGCAAACGACACCCGGCGCCGCCGACCCGCAAAAGGAGGCTGGTGGCGGCGGAACGCCGGCGCGGGCAAGATCCGGCGGCAGACTCTGGACATGCAGCCTACCGCCCACCGCGCCACCGTCCGGATCGCCGGCACCGAGATCGTCTTTGAAACCGGGCGCATCGCGCGCCAGGCCCATGGTGCCGTGCTCGCGCACTGCGGCGACAACGTCGTGCTGGCGACCGTCACCGCGGCCGCGGCCCCCAGACCCGGCCAGGACTTCTTTCCTCTCACCGTCGAATACCGCGAGAAGTTCGCCGCCGCAGGACGCATCCCGGGTGCCTTCGGTCGCCGCGAAGGTCGTCTCACCGACCACGAAGTCCTGGTCAGCCGTCTCATCGACCGCACCATCCGCTCGCTGTTCCCCGACGAGTACAAGAACGAGGTCCAGGTCCAAGTCCAGGTGTTCAGCGCCGAGCCGAGCAGTGATCTCGAAAGCCTGTCGATGCTCGCCGCCTGCGCCGCCCTGCACGTGAGCCCCGTGCCCGCGAAGGGACCCGCCGGCGCCCTGCGCATCCAGCGCGTCAATGGCCAGTGGCTCGCGTTCGCCGGCGCAGCGCAGCGTGAGCAAGCGGACCTCGAGTTCTCGGTCGGCGTCGGCCCCGACGGTCTCGTCATGCTCGAAGGGCAGGCGCTCGAAGTCAGCGAGGCGGATGCCATCGCGGCGATCACCGAGGCGACAGAGTGGATCGGGCGCTGCCAGAAGGCCTTCGTGGAACTGCGCGAACTGGCAGGACAGCCAAAGCAACCACTGCCCGCACCTGCCCCTCTGCCCCCACTGCCGGACGTCACGTTGTCGGCGCTGCAAGCAGCCCTGCAGACAGCACAGAAGGTCGAACGTCGGGCCTCGATCGCCGCCGCCGAGGCGACCTGGATCACCACGTTGCCCACCGACCAACAGGCCGCCGCCCGCGCTGCGTACGCCGCTGCCGTCTGGAGCGAGACGCGCGAACAGGCGCTCCGCCACGGCCGCCGCCTCGACGGCCGCACGACGACGCAGATCCGTCCGATCTGGAGCGAGGTCGGGCTGCTGCCACGCGCCCACGGCTCGGCCCTGTTCACTCGCGGCGAGACGCAGGCGATCGTGACCTGCACGCTCGGCAGCCCCGACGATGCGCTGCGCATCGACGGCATCGGCGCCGATGGTGAGACCGACCGCTTCATGCTGCACTACAACTTCCCGCCGTACTCGGTCGGTGAGATCCGCGCGCTGCGGGGACCGGGCCGCCGCGAGATCGGCCACGGTTCGCTGGCGCGGCGTGGGCTGCGCGCCGTGCTGCCGCCCAACACGGCCTTCCCCTACACGATCCGCATCGAGTCCGAGATCACCGAGAGCAACGGCAGCTCGTCGATGGCGACGGTCTGCGGCGGCACCATGGCGATGCTGCACGCCGGCGTGCCGCTCCAGCGGCCCGTCGCCGGTATCGCCATGGGCTTGATCTCAGACGGCACGCGACACACAGTGCTCAGCGACATCCTCGGCGACGAGGACCACCTCGGCGACATGGACTTCAAGGTCGTCGGCACCGAACGTGGCATCACGGCGATCCAGCTCGACAACAAGCTCGGCGGCTTGCCCGCACCGGTGCTGGCACAGGCCCTCGCGCAGGCGCGCGACGGACGGCTGCACATCCTGGCCGAGATGAAGAAGACGATCGCCGTCCCGGCGGTGCCGTCGCGCTTCGTGCCCCGCGCGATGCACCTGGCCATCATGCCCGACGCCGTCGGTGCTCTGATCGGTGCACGCGGCGCCAACATCAAGGCGATCACCCAGAGTACCGGAGCGCGCGTCAGCGTCGACGACACGGGAGAGGTGCTCATCTACGCGACGGACCAGAACAGCGCCCAGCGCGCGTCGATCATGGTGCAACGCTCGGCGGGCGTGCTGAAGGTCGGTCGCTGCTACCGCGGCACGGTCACGGGCGTGAAGGACTTCGGTGCCTTCGTCAAGATCAACGCCGTGAACGAAGGGCTCGTGCCGATCGAGGAACTCGACAAGGCACCCGTGCGGCACCCCGGGGACATCGCGCGCGAAGGCGAAGAGATGGTCGTCGCGGTGCTCGGCGCCGACGACCGCGGCCGTCTGCGTCTGTCGCGGCGGCAAGCGCTCGGCGTCGACGAGGCCCAGATCGAGTTTTGATCGGACCGCGCCTCCGGCGCAGGCTCGACCAGGACCTTGCCGCGGGCCTCCGGCCCACCGCTGCGGTTCTGATCGAGGGCCGATTCTCGCGTCAGTTCGGCAGGACGCCACGTGGCGCGAACACCACGACCTCGGGCAGGACCTTTGCCACGCGCTTCGTCGCCTCGAGCGACAGCAGCCGATAGGTGTGCGTCGCGGGGGGGCCACTGCGCACGACACAGAGAGCACCCGCCCGCACCTCCTGCGCCTCGCGCGGCGCCAGTTCGAGCCAGGGCAAGGTGCCATCGTTGGCTTCGAAATAGAACTTCACGGTGCCGGGGCCCGGCTTCTTCGCATCGCCGAGCAGCGCTCGCACGGCCAGGACTTCGTCGCGCTGCCGGCGTTCGACCTCGATTCGTTCCTGCTCGCGGCGGATGCGCTCGCGTTCGCGCGCCTGGAGTTGCTCGAGCTCGCGCTGCCGCGCCGCGGATTCCTGGTCCAACGCCGGTTGTCCTTTCTCGGTGCGTTCGACGCGCGATTCGTGGGCGAGACGCCGGGCGTCCTTGTCGGAGATCAGATTGGCCTTCTTGAACTGGTCGCGCAGGCTCATGGGCTGGCCATGCTAGCGCGCGACGGCGGATCCGGCCAAGGCTGGGCGGATCGCGTGGATCGCGTGATCGCCCGCCGACCAGATTGCGCGTTCAGCCCATCAGTGCCGGATGCGGCTCGAGGAACCTGACCGCGATCCCCACCAGTCCGTCGCCCATGCGTTCGAAGCGCACCAGTTCGCCGCGCACGACCTGATCCGTGCCGGCGATGCGCACCGTCACTGGCAACGAACCGCTGGCGGTGAAGAACACACCCTGCAGCGAGAGGTTCTGCCCGGGCCCGACGATCGCTCCCGCTTCGAACTGGATCGTCACCGACGCCTCCATCGCCTGGCGCGGATCCCGACGGTGCCCGGTGCCGGTCGAGGTGGTGCGTTCGCTCATGGCTTGCTCCGCCCTTGCCATCGGCCGCCATGGCGTTGCCACTGAACCTCAGAACGTGCCTTTGTTATGGTGCCGACGTGGGCGAGACCCCCTACGAACGGCCATCGGGCTACGCCGAGCGCTACCGGGACCAGCGGTTTGCCACGGGCACGGGCAACGCGACGGACCGCCGGGAACGCAAGGCCCTGCGCGCACTGCTCGGCAGCCGGCACGCACCTGCGGGCCCGTGGCTCGACGCACCGTCCGGCGCCGGCCGGTTGACCGCAGAACTGCCAGGTCCCACCGTGCAGGTCGATCGTGACCTCGCGATGGTGCGTGCCTGCGGGCAGGGACACCTGCGCGCCTGCGCCAGTGTGCACGCCCTGCCCTTCCGCGACGAGGCGTTCGCTGGTGCCCTCTGCCATCGACTGCTGCAGCACATTCCGACACCTGTCGAACGGATCACCATCTTGCGCGAGCTCGCGCGGGTGACCCGCGGCCCGATCGTCGTGTCCTTCTTCGATGCGTGCACTCTGCAACACCTGCGGCGGTGCTGGCGACGGTGCTTCGGCAAGCCGCGTTCCGGACGGTCCGCAGTGGCGCGATCCGCGTTCCTGCGCGAAGTGCGCGCGGCAGGCCTGACCCCGCTCGCGGTGCGGTCGTTGCGACGGTTCGTGGCGGAACAAACGCTCGTCCTGTGCCAGCGCACGCCGCCCGACGCCCCCTGACCGGAGCGAGCGCCAACAGGCTGCAGTCCTGGCTCCGGCAACGCCGATAGCTTCGGTTGGAGAGGAGAGTCCGCCCATGCCTTCCGTCACCCTTCCCCCGGTGCAGCACCCCGCGTGCTCGACGCAGCGCACCGAGCACGAGCCGACCATCGAACGGGGCACTCGCATCTTGCTGGTCGAGGACGAGCCGCTGACGGCCGAAGTGTTCGCGCGCGCCTTGTCGCGCGACGGCCATCTTGTCGAAGTCGCCACCGACGGCCTGCAGGCCCTTGCCCATCTGCGCGACCGCACGCCGAACCTCGTGGTTCTCGACATGAGCCTGCCTTGCCTCTCCGGCGCCGACGTGGTGCGTCAGCTGCGGCAGGACGGTCATTTCAAGGTGCCCGTCATCGTGGTGTCCGGCAGTTCGCGCCGCGAGGCGAACCTCACCGCTGCCGAACTCTGGCCGGGCATGTGGCTCGAGAAACCCGTCAAGCCACGTGACCTCGTGCAGATCGTGCGGGACTTCACGCGCCAGTCCGATTGAGTGCCGCATCGGCGTCGCCGACGGTTCAGCGCGAACGCACGAACACGGCAGCGGCGAACTGCTCGAGGTCCGCGGCGAGCAACGGCAGCCCGAACGGCCACGGCGGCGCCGTCGACGACAACCGCTCGACGTCGCCTTGCCATTGTTGTTCGGACCTCTGGCGAGCCACGTTGTCGAGCGAGCTCAGCAGACCTGCCGACCCGGGCAGGC
>JAYUCN010000229.1:0-2234 GCA_043740335.1 Planctomycetota bacterium | reverse complement strand
GATCTCCATCTCGTGCCAACCGATGCGCCGGCAGATGCTCTTGGTGACCGCCGTCAACGTTTCGCCGGCGCCCTCCACGCGGGCCTTGCGCAACACGTCCTCGAGCACTTCCAGCTCGTGCACGCCATAGATGCCCAGCTGGGCGGCGGTGAACGCGAACACGCGTTCGCGTTCGGGCAAGCCGGGCCCGATCCGCATGTCGGCGAGGTCGCGCAACAGCGAGACCGGCGGCGACAGCACCACGCGCGTGCCGGCGAGCAGGTCGCCCAGGCGCAGGCGATGGCGGTTGCAGAGCGGAAAGAACAGCAGCAGCAGCACCCACGTCCCCGCCAGGATGCGCACGATCCCTTCGTGGTCGGCGAACAGGGCGTCCGGCTGCATCAACACGAGCAGCGGCAGGAACAGCTCGACCTCCCGCGTCAGGTTGCGCGCGAGCAGGATCTCGGTCAAGAGCGGGCCGCCATCGGCGCGGATCACGCGCAGGTGGAAACGCCGCTTGCCCGGTGTGCTGCCGTTCCACCGCGTCTCGAACCAGGCGAAGTAGCCCGTGCGCACGAAGAAGAGCAGCAGCAGGGCTGGTGCTGCGCCCATCGTCATCCAGAGCAGGGGCCCCAGCACGAGCAGCACGGCGCCCACGATCATCAGGTCGAGCGCCAGCGCGACGAGGCGTTCGCTGGCGGCGGCCGTGCCAAAGTGCAGCTCGATGCCTTCCGGCGTGCGCACGGTCTCCGTGAGCGGCACGCTGCTCACGCCCGGCTCCTGCCGACGAGGCCGAAGTAGCAGGCCCACAGCAATGCGAACACCGACGCCAGCACGTAGCGCACCGTCACGCTGTCGGTGGTCTCGCGGAACACCCCTTCGATGAGGCCCGCGAGCAGCAGCATGCCGACGCTGCCGGCGACGATACCGCCCATGCGCCGCCCGATGGCCGCGAGCTGGAACAGGCGCGGGTAGGGCCCGGGGAACACGAGGTGCTGCCCGACGGCGAGCCCCGCCGCACCACACAGCACGATGGCGAGCAGTTCCGTGCCGCCGTGCGGCGAGACCCAGGACCACCACTCGGTAGAGAGACCGCGCGCGTGGAACACGGCCGACATCGCACCGAGGATCATGCCGTTGTAGAAGAGCAGCAGCACGACCGGCAGGCCGAACAACAGGCCGAGCCCGTAGGTGAGGATCGCGATCGACGAGTTGTGCGTGAACAGGAAGGCCGCGAACGTGAGCAGGCCATCGCCGTCCTCACTGCCGCGGAACAGGGTCGCGCGCAGCGCCTCGGTCGATGCAGACGGATCGCGACCCTGCGCCAAGCCGGCCTCGATGAACAGGTAGAAACTCTCAGGATCGCTGCGCACCATCGCGAACGCGATGCCGGCCCCGAGCAGCAGCAGCAGGCCAGACACCAGCACGTGGCCGCGGATCGACCGCACCGCAACCGGGAACCCGTGTGCCAGGAACCGTGCGACCACGGCCACCATGCTGCGTTTGGGCGCATAGACGACCACGTAGGCGCGCGCCACGAGCGACTCGAGGTAGTCGAGCAGGCGGCGGTCGAGTACCGACGCACGCGCGACACCGAGCGCCGACAGCGCGGCGCGGTAGAGCACCGGCAGGCGCGCCAGCTTCTCGGCACCGAGCCGTGAAAGGCCGTGCTTCTCGCAGCGCAGGACCAGCTCCTCGAGCTCGAGCCACGCGCGCTGCCGTTCACGCCGGAACTGCACGGACCAGGGGCTCTGCGTCGTTTCGCTCACAGCAGTTCCCTCCGCTTGACCTGCAGGTAGCGATCGATGAGGCCGGGCCCGAGCTGGTCGACCTCGGTGTCGAGCACCTGCGCACCCGCGTGTCGGATGCGTTCCAGCACCAGCAGCCGCTCGCGCTGGATCTCCGTCGCCACGACCGCGCGATGGATGTCCTCGACGCCGCGTGGTTCCCGCTGCGCGAGCCGGCCCGGCAACGGATCGCGCATGGCGACGAACAGCAGCAGGTGGCGCCGCGCCAGCCACTGCAGGTTGGGCACCATGAGTTCGGCCGTGATGCTGTCCTGGAACTCCGTGAACATCACGACCAGCGTGCGCCGTCGCAGCTGCTGGAGCAGCTCGGTCATGCCGAGCGTGTAGTTCGTCTCCGCGGTCGAATAGCCGAGTTCGGCCATGCGGTCCTGGATCGCGTGCAGCGCATGCACGCCAGCCTGGGGCAGGATCTGCTGCTGGGCCCGATCGGCGAACGCGAACAGGCCG
>JAYUCN010000228.1:0-5488 GCA_043740335.1 Planctomycetota bacterium | reverse complement strand
GCCCGGCCTCAACGGCGTCGCCGGCCCGGGAATCCGCCTGGGAAACCCCGTCCGCCACCACCGGGGAAGCCGCCTGGCATGCCGCCGCCGCGCCGCGGCCCCGCTCCACCACCACCGCCGCCGCCGAGCAGGTCGTCGAGGCCGGGCGGCAGGCCACCGCCCTTGCCCATGCGCTTCATGAGGTCCTGCATCGTCTTGAACTGCTTGATCATGCCGTTCACGGCCTCGAGGTCGTTGCCAGAACCGGCGGCGAGGCGGCGGCGGCGCGGCAGATCGAGCACGTCGGGGCGCTGTCGCTCGCGCGGCGTCATCGACAGGATGATGGCCTCGATGCGCTTCATGTGGCTCTCGTCGAAGTCGACGTCCTTCATGAGCGAGCCCACGCCGGGCAACATGCCGAGCACCTTCTTCAGTGGCCCCATCTTGCGGATCATGTTCAGCTGCCCGAGGAAGTCCTCGAAGTTGAACTGACCCTTCTGGAGCTTGCGTGCTTGCTGCTCGGCTTCCTTCTCGTCCATGACGGACTGCGCCTTCTCGACGAGGCCGACCACGTCGCCCATGCCGAGGATGCGGCCGGCCATGCGCGCGGGATCGAACTCCTCGAGGTCGTCGGGCTTCTCCCCGACACCGGCGAACAGGATCGGCCGGCCCGTCACCTTGACGATCGACAGCGCGGCACCGCCGCGCGAATCGCCGTCGACCTTGGTCAGGATCAAGCCGTGCAACGGCAGACGCGCGTGGAATTCCTTGGCCGAGTTCACCGCGTCCTGACCGAGCATCGCGTCGCAGACGAGCAGCACACCGTGCGGCTTGCAGACGGTGTTGACCTCCTGCACTTCGCGCATCAACGGCTCGTCGATGTGCAGGCGCCCCGCGGTGTCGAGGATGACCACGTCGTGGCCGTGCGCCTTCGCGAACTCGATGCCGCGGCGACAGACCTCGGGTGGACGCGCCGTCGTCGGCTCGGCGTGCACAGCAATGCCGAGCTGCTTGCCGAGGCTCTGCAACTGCTCGACGGCGGCCGGCCGCTGGAGGTCGGCGGCCACCAGCAGCGGGTTCTTCTTCTTCTGTTTGCGCAGCCAGAGCGCGAGCTTGGCGCACGTCGTCGTCTTGCCGCTGCCTTGCAGGCCGCACATCATGAGCACGAGCGGACCCTGGTCGGCGACCGGCAGACCCGTCGCCTGGCCGCCGAGCAGTTCGGTCAGCGCATCGTGGAAGCACTTCACGAACTGCTGCCCGGGCTCGACCGAGCCGATGACCTGCTCGCCGAGCACGCGCTGGCGCACGTCGGCGACAAACTCCTTGGCGACCTGGAAGTTGACGTCGGCTTCGAGCAGGGCCTGGCGCACGGCGCGAATGCCCTCGTCGACGTTGGCCTCGGTCAGCACCTTCTGGCCGACGATGGCGCAGTAGGCCTTGCCGAGCGCTTGGGCGAGCGAATCGAACATCGCGCGCAGGATGTTGGAGCGAGGTGCGCCGGTCAAGGGTGAGCCCGGCGTGGCAGGCAGATCGCGACCAGGCGACAGGGCGCACGGGATCGCCACCAACTACCCAGCCCCAGTGGTGCACGGCGCCAGAGCCACTATCCTCAGGCCATGATCCTGTGCTCGCGTTCGCTTCCCGTTGCCACGTTCGTGGTGGTTTCCCTGGCTGTCGCACTGCCGGGCCAGTGGCCGACCAGCCCGGCGCCGAACCTCGCCATCGCCGACTTCACGGGCGAGCAGACGCTCACGAAGGTCGCGACGACGGCCGACGGCGGCTGCTACCTCGGCTGGTTCGACCACCGCGGGGCCAGCTACGCGGTCTACCTGCAGCGCCTTGACCCCGCGGGTGTCGAGCTGTGGCCGCACGGCGGCATGCTCGTGAGCGGCAACCCGCAGTCGAGTTCGCTCGTCGACTGGGACCTGATCTGCGACAGCCAGGACCACTGTGTGCTCACGTTCACCGACACGCGCGCCGGCGGCGATCTCGATGTCTACGCCTATCGCATCGCGCCGAACGGCACGTTCGTGTGGGGACCCAACGGCGTGGCGCTATCGAACAACGGCGACTACGAACCGAACCCGCGCGTCTGCGAGACCAGCGGCGGTCTGTTTGCGTTCGTCTGGGCGAACACCGTCACGCTCACGATCCAGTACCAGCTCGTCTACCCGAACGGAACTGTGATCTATCCCGCGGGGGGCTACAGCATCGCCGGGGACGCGGGCGCCTCGCCGGGCTTCTGCCGCGTCGCCGCGGCGGACGGCAACTCGTTCATCATCAGTTGGGTGCGCACGACCGCCTTCACGGGCAACAAGCACGTGCACGCGCAGAAGATCGCTCCGTCCGGCATTCCCATGTGGAACGGCGGCACGCGCATCGCCGTGTTCGACCAGGGGTCGGTGCCGATCGCGCATGAACCGCGACTCGTGTCCGACGGCAACGGCGGTGCGATCGTCGGCTGGCACTTCTCGGCTGGGTCACTGTTCTCGTGCCGCGTGCAGCACGTACTCGGGAACGGCACCGAAGCGTTCCCACACAACGGCGTCAACGTGTCGACGAGCGCCAACAGCAAGTTCGACCCGGCCATCGTCTGGCAGCCGGTCGCGCTGGAAGTGTTCGTGGTCTGGAACGAACGCAACGTCGGCCAGACGACCTGGGGCATCTTCGCGCAAAAGCTCGACGCCCTTGGTGCTCTGCAGTGGGGTGCGAACGGCGTCACGCTGCTACCGATCGACACGGTCGTGAAGTTTGCGCCGGTCGCGGCCCGCTTCGGCACCTTCGGCATCACGGCGAGCGTGCTCGAGGAGTCGCTCGGAGCGGGGCTGAAGAAGGTGCTCGTGTTCGGTCTCGACGGGGCGGGGACGCCGATGTGGCCGACGGTGGCAGCCAGCATGGTCGCCAGCGACAAGCTGCGGCTTGCCCTCGCGACGAACACCAGTGGCACGTGCGTGCTCGCGTGGACCGACCTGCGCACGGGCACGTTCAGCGGCGACATCTTCGCCGAAGCCGTCGACGCCGCCGGCAACCTCGGCGTCACACTCGCTGTGGCGACCGCCTACGGCTGCGGCAGCAACCCGGCCGGGAGCCTCACCGCCGTCGGGCGCCCCGCCCTCGGCACGCCGATGACGCTGCGACTCGACAACCCGCTCGGCACCCAGGCCGGCGGCGCCACGCTAGGCATCCTCTTCCTGGGGCTCGGCGCCGACCCCGGCTTTCCGTGTGGCACGTCGATTCCGGGCTTCGGCATGGCGGGTGCGTTCCAACCGGGCGAAGTCCTGCTCGACCTGTTGGCCCCCTACGTCGGCTTGACCGGCGGCATCTGGGCTGGTGTCGGCCAGACCGTTCCCTTCCCCTACACGGCCCCCATGCAACCGGGTCTGCTGGGTCAAGCGCTCTACGCGCAGGGCCTGCTCGTCGATCTCACGCCGGCCGCCGCCGTGCTTTTCGGCCTGTCGACTGGCCTGCGCCTCGTGCTTGGCTCCTGATCCGGAAGAACCCACGCGCCACCACGTCGGCGGCGCGGAACACTACTTGCCTGCGACGCGCGCCATGAACCACCGACGCCCTCTCGTCCCGATCGCCTTCCTGTTCGCCACTGCGTGCGCAACTCCCGTCGAGATCGAACGTCCCGAGCATGCGCTCGTGGCCGAGCTGCGCGCCTTCCAGGTGGCCCAGCAGGTGTTTCGCGCACAGAACACCACGCCCCTGGTCTTCGATTTCCCGGGCCACGGCAGGGTCACCGTGCGCGACATCTCGCTGGATGGGTTCCCGGGCAGCAGCTACGTGCGCTGCCGCTTCCACTACCAGAACCGCACCGACAAGCCGGTCGTCGCCTCCTGGGTCTCGCTCGACGTGCTCGACCACCAGGGACGGCTCGTCGGCAGCCAGGCCTGCATCTGTATCGTGCCGCACCCGATCCCGATCGCGCGCGGCAGCTACTACTCGGACGAACTGCGCACGCAGACGTTCGATGCCCACCTGCAGCAGGGTTGGAGCTGGCGCATCCGCTGCACCTCGCAGCTCGAGGTCGAGGACGAGCCGCTGAACCCGCCCGTGCCCGAGCGCACGGTGCGCCAGTCGCCGCCGATGACCATCAAGGATCGCAGCTGGCCCTGGCGCGGGTCGCAGTAGCCGCCGCGGCGGGCCCTACTTGCGCAGCCGTTCCAACCGTTTCTTGCCGGCCTCGTTCCACGCCGGCAGCGCCTCGCGATCGGCCAGTTCCCGCACGACCTCGACCAGGGCGCACACGATCTTCGTCATGTGCGGGATGTCGAGCTTGTCCACCTCATCGCTCGGCCGATGGTAGTCGGCATGCAACGACCCCGCACTGAGCGAGTGTGCGACGATGCCGTGCTTCACGAACGAGAAGTTGTCGCTCGCGGCGAACAGCTGCCCCGCCATCGGGAAGTCGACGAGCTCGACGCCCCGTCGCTGCAGGGCCGTGCCCACGATCGAGGCAAAATCACTGAGGTCGCTGCCCGTGATCCAGGCCTTGCCCTCGTTGCCAGGTTCGGGTCGCCCGAGCATCTCGAGATTGAGGTTGGCGACGATGCGCTCTCGCGCCACGGGCGGATGTTCGCAGAATGCCGCCGAACCGCGCAGGCCGCGCTCCTCCGCCGTGAAGCAGACGAACAGCACACTGCGCCGCATCGGCGTCTTGCTGAGTGCTTCGGCAAGCAGCACGACGGCGGTTGTGCCCGTCGCGTCGTCGTCGGCGCCGTTGTAGATCGCATCGCCCAGGACGGCATTGCCCGTGCCGATGTGGTCGTAGTGGGCACTCACGACGATGAACTCGTCCTTCTGCGTCGTGCCCGGCAGCAGGGCCACGACGTTGTCCTGCGGCACGTCGGCCTTCTCGGCGGCGGCGACCGACCAGGTCGCGGTGAAGGCCAGCTCCTTGCCCGACGCGGGATCGGCTGGCGGCAGCACGCCCTTGCGCACGAGGAACACCGGACGCGACGCCGCGCGACGTCCGCTCAACACGCTGCGCACGCCGGCCGATCGCTGCCACCAGGCGTGGTCGTCGGGCACTTCGATCACGATGGGACGGCGTGCCGAGGCGACGTTCAGGAGTTGTTGCAGCACCGGATCCTCCATCATCGCCACGGTGCACACCTCCTCGTGGCCCTCGAGCGCGTCGGAAGCGGTCCACAGCCGCACGTCGACAACGGGTTGCAGGACGTGCTCCGTCACCTCACCGCCGAGCTTGCGCGACAGCGTCAGTCTCACCGCGCGCGAGTCGAGCAGCGTCCCGGGCAAGGTGAACTCGTGGAACCACGTGCCCTCCTTGGCCTGGGTGAGGCCCGCGGCCTGGAAGCGCGCTGCGAGCCAGTTGCCCGCCTCGACGATCTCGGCGCTGCCGGTGTCGCGACCTCGTCGCTCGTCGGCCGCGAGCCACGTCACGGTGTCGCGAACGCGTTCCTCGGTGATCGTCGCGGCCTGGCTCGCGAGCGAACCGCCGACCCACAAGAGCACGGGGAAGAGACGCAACGGGAGAACTCGCATC
>JAYUCN010000227.1:0-2239 GCA_043740335.1 Planctomycetota bacterium | reverse complement strand
CCATGAACGTGCGGATCCTGATCGGGGCGGCGATCCAGCCATCGAGCGCCTGTCGCCGTTCCGCGACGGTGCGATGCGACTCGCCGTTCCGGTAGACGGGCAGGTAGAGCACCACGCTCGACGTGCCATCGTAGTCGACGAGCAGCTGCAGGCTCGGCGTCAAGGTCGGCTGTTCGTTGTCCCTGGCCGCCTCCAACGACGCGGTCTGCACCGGCAGCACGCCGAGGTCCCTGCCGAAGACTGCCTCGTTGTGCACGGCCGGCTCGATGTACTTGAGCGTGTAGTACCGGTCGCGCTTCCCCTCGGGTCGGATGGTGAAGTCGGGCGCGCCGTCATCGCGCGTGATCTGCAGGAACTTCTCGAGCTGCGATGCTGGCACGTTGGCGATGAAACTCATGGCGACCAGGCCAGGGCAGCGCTCCTGCAGTGCATAGCCACCGACGAAGGCCTTCCATTCGCCGCGTTCCACCGACTTGCTCGCGGCATAGAGACTCTGGGCGCCACGCAGCAACACTTCGAACTCGCGCAGCTTGCCGAGCATCGCCGACTCGATCTGTTCCGCCTCGCGCGTGAACCGAGCCAGATCCTTGGTCAGGACGTGCTCTTCGGCAAGGTTCCACGCCAGCCCCGTGATGAGGGTGGAGACGACCAGCACGCCCCATGCCGGGCGGCAGGTCAGCAGTGCGTGGAACGAAACCCGATGTACCAATGCGTGGTCCCCGCGAGCCTATCGGCGGACGACCACCGACTGGTCAACGCGGTCGCCGGCGAGGTCCACATGCGCGCTGGCATCAGCCGTTGATGCCCGGGGTGAAGCCCGGCATGCCGACTGCAGCGAGGCGCACGGGCGCGAGCGGCGTGAAGTTCTCGAAGGGAGTCGTGCAGGGTAGCTGCAAACCGCCAACGCCGGAAGCTACCCTGCGCATCATGCTCCGCCCGCTCGACCCCGACGCCGTGCGCCGCCGCTTCCCGGCCCTGCTGCGGGCCGGCGGCGACTGCACCGCGGTCTTCTTCGATGGCCCCGCCGGCAGCCAGGTGCCGCGCAGCGTCGCCGACGCGATGAGTCAATATCTCCTGTCCGACAACAGCAACCATGGCGGCACCTTCGCGACCTCGCACGCGACCGACGCCATGGTCGCCGCCGCTCGCGCGGCCTGCACAGACTTCGTCGGCGCCGACGATCCCGAAGAGATCGTGTTCGGCGCCAACATGACGACGCTCACGTTCCATCTCGCGCGCGCGCTCGCGCGCACGTGGCGCGCCGGCGAAGAAGTCGTCGTCACCGACAGCGATCACGATGCCAACGTGATGCCGTGGGTGCGCGCCGCGCGCGATGCCGGTTGCCACGTGCGGCGCATCTCCGTTCGCCCCGACGCCTCGCTCGACCTGCACGATGCCGCGCAGAAGATCACCGCGCGCACGCGCCTCGTCGCCGTCGGTGCTGCGAGCAACCTCAGCGGCACCATCCAACCAGTCGCGCGCATCGCCGAGCTCGCACGCGCACGCGGGGCTCTCACCTTCGTCGACGCCGTGCACTTCGCCCCGCACCTGCGCATGGCACTACGCGACCTGCAATGCGACTTCCTCGCCTGTTCGGCCTACAAGTTCTTCGGCCCGCACGTAGGCATCCTGTGGGGTCGGCGCGCGCTGCTCGAGGAGATCGAGGCCGACAAGGTGCGACCAGCCGCCGACCACGGCGCCGAGAAGTGGCAGACCGGGACCGCCAACTTCGAAGGCATCGCCGGTGTTCTCGCCGCCATCGACTACCTGCAGCAGCTCGGCCAGGAACACGGTGGCCCCGCCGATCGCGGCGCGGCACTCGACGCCGCCTTCGCGGTCATCGCGCAGCACGAACGCGAACTCTGCGCGCGCCTGCTGCACGGCCTCGCCGCGATTCCGGGCACGCGCGTCGTCGGCATCGCCGACCCCGAGCGCGTCTCCGAACGTTGCCCCACCGTGTCGTTCACGCACGCGCGCCGGCGGCCGCACGAGCTCGCGCAGGAACTGGCGGCGCGGCACGTGCACTGCTGGGCCGGCAACAGCTATGCGGTGGCGCTGTCGCAAGCACTTGGGCTGGAACCCGACGGCGTGCTGCGGCTCGGCCTCCTGCACTACAACACCGTGGCCGAAGTGGACCTGTTTCTCGATGCCGCGTGCACATACGCCAAGGAGGCCTGTCGTGGCTGAGGCACCCCGGATCATGGCGGAGCTTCCGCAGCTCGAGCGGATCGATCGCGAG
>JAYUCN010000226.1:0-5494 GCA_043740335.1 Planctomycetota bacterium | reverse complement strand
CAGATTGCGCAACCGCTGGCCAGGGGTGGCTGGGATGACTCATCGACCTGGCATCGGCCCGACTGCAGCGATGGGTGCAGCGATGGGTGCAGCGATGGGCACGACGGCCCGCAACAGACTACCGGAGCGCGCTCGCCGCGAGGCCCAGGAGCACGCGTTCGCGCAGCCACGGTCGACAGACGACGAACTCGTCGCTGCGTGGGTCGGGCTGGTTGTAGCGCTGGTCGCTGCCGTCGAACCGGCACACGGTCCACCCGGCCGCGCGCGCGACCGCCTCCGGCCCGCAGGTGTCCCATTCCTTGAGGCCCTGCTTGTGGGCGTAGACGTCGGCCTTGCCGAACATGAGCATCGCCACCTTGAAGCCGACGCTGCCGCACGGCACGAGCTCGGCACAGCCAAGTTCGCGCGCGAAGCGAGCCACCCAGTCGGGCGTGTGGCTGCGGCTGCAGACGAGGCGCAACGGCGGGCCCGACAGCGGCCCCGCATCGGCAGCGAAGGCCTGCGGCCAATCGCCGTCGCTGCCCGTCACCGCGGCGTGCACGCATCCGCCGACGCAGACGCCGCAGAGCACGCGATCGATCGCCGGCAGCGCCACGGCACCGAGCACGGGCCGACCGTCGATCGCGAGCCCCACGTGCACGGCCCAGTCGTTCCGTCCCGCGGCGTACTCCTTGGTGCCGTCGAGCGGATCGACGATCCAGGTGAGCCGCTTGCCGAGGCGTTCCGGTGCGTCCTTCGTCTCCTCGGACAAGAGGCCGTCGTCCGGATGGCGACCACGCAGACTGCCCTGCAGGTAGCCGTCAGCAGCGTGGTCGCCGATGTCGCCGAGCACGCCGGGGTCGGGCCAGCGCCCGCTCGCGCGCAGGGCCACGAGGCGGCGCCCCGCGTCGGCAGCGATGCTCGCGGCGAACGACAGGCGCGTCGCGAGTTCGTCGTCGGCGAGCGGGTTCATCGCGTCCTTCCCTAGCCGCCGTGGCTCGGGAATGCCAGCCGCGGGGCAGATCGGCGCAACGGCAACGGAGGGTGGCCAGCGCCGTGGTCATTCGCTACAAACTCCTCCCCCATTCCGACACCAGGAGGCTCTGGCAGCCTTCTTGCCGGGTTCCGTGCCGGCGCCGATCCGCTCCGCCGCAGCCCCCGTTCCTGCCGATGCAACCGGCGCGATCCCGCCGGTTCCGACCTCCTCTGCCTCGCACCACCAACCTGCCTCCATCATGAAGATCGCCGTCGTCGGCACCGGATACGTGGGCCTCGTCACGGGCTCCTGTCTCGCGGATGTCGGCATGGACGTCACCTGCGTCGACGTCAATGCCCAGAAGATCCAGAACCTGCACAAGGGCATCCTCCCCATCTACGAACCGGGACTCACGGCCATCGTCGAGCGCAACACGGCCTCCGGCCGCCTGAAGTTCACGACCGAACTGAAGCGAGCGATCGGGGGCGCCGAAGCCGCGTTCATCGCCGTGGGCACCCCGCCGGGCGAGGACGGCAGCGCCGACCTGCGCTACGTGCTGGCGGTCGCGCGCGAGATCGGCGAAACGATGACCGACTACCTGGTCATCATCACCAAGAGCACGGTCCCGGTCGGCACGGCCGAGAAGGTGCGCCACGCAGTCAAGGAAGCGCTGGGCAAGCGCGGCATGAAGATCCCGTACGACGTCGCCAGCAATCCCGAGTTCTTGAAGGAGGGCGCGGCGATCGACGACTTCATGAAGCCCGACCGCATCGTCTGCGGCGTCGAGAGCGAGCGCGCGCAGGAAGTGCTCACGCGCCTCTACAAGCCGTTCACGCTCAACGGGCATCCCGTGCTGTTCATGGACGTGCCGTCGGCCGAGATGACGAAGTACGCTGCCAACGCGATGCTGGCGACCAAGATCAGCTTCATGAACGACATCGCCAACCTGTGCGAACTGCTCGGCGCCGACGTCGAGCAGGTGCGCCGGGGCATCGGCAGCGATCCACGCATCGGCAACCGCTTCATCTACCCCGGCATCGGCTACGGCGGCAGTTGCTTCCCGAAGGACGTCAAGGCGCTCGTGCGCACCGGCGCCGAGAGCGGCTACCGGCTGCGCATCCTGCAGGCCGTCGAGGACGTCAACGAGGATCAGAAGCACGTGCTCGTCAAGAAGGTCAAGGCGCACTTCAAGAACGCGCTGAAGGGCAAGCACTTCTCGATGTGGGGCCTCTCCTTCAAGCCCGAGACCAACGACATGCGCGAGGCGCCGTCGCTTGTGATCGTCGAGGAGCTGCTCGAAGCCGGCGCCACGGTGACGGCCTACGACCCGGTCGCGGCGGACGAAGCCAGGCACATGCTCGGCGACCGCATCGGCTATGCGAAGGACGCCTACGGGGCACTGACAGGCGCCGATGCACTGCTGCTCGTGACCGAGTGGCGCGAGTTCCGCGTGCCCGACTGGGACCGCGTCAAGAAGACGCTGAAGCAGCCGATCGTCTTCGACGGCCGCAACATCTACAGCGGGCCCGAGCTCCGCGGCATGGGCTTTTGCTACGCCGGAATCGGCGTGAACTAGGCTTCACCATGCCACGCATCCTCATCACCGGCGCCGCGGGCTTCCTCGGTTCTCACCTGTGCGACCGCTTCATACGCGAAGGCTACGAAGTGGTCGGCATGGACAATCTCATCACCGGGGACCTGCGCAACCTCGAGCATCTCTTCCCGAAGAAGGAGTTCACCTTCTACCACAAGGACGTCAGCAACTTCGTGCACGTGCCAGGGCCGCTCGACTACATCCTGCACTTCGCCTCGCCGGCGAGCCCGATCGACTACCTGAAGATCCCGATCCAGACGCTGAAGGTCGGTTCGCTCGGCACGCACAACTGCCTCGGCCTCGCGAAGGCGAAGCACGCGCGCATCCTGGTGGCGTCGACGTCCGAGGTCTACGGCGATCCCGACGTGCACCCGCAGACCGAGGAGTACTGGGGCAACGTCAACCCGGTGGGGCCGCGCGGTGTCTACGACGAGGCCAAGCGCTTCCAGGAAGCGATGACGATGGCCTACCACACCTACCACGGGCTGCAGACGCGCATCATCCGCATCTTCAACACCTACGGTCCGCGCATGCGGCTCAACGACGGCCGCGTGCTGCCGGCGTTCATCGGCCAGGCGCTGCGCGGCGAGGACCTGACCGTCTTCGGCGACGGCAGCCAGACGCGCTCGTTCTGCTACGTCGACGACCTCATCGAGGGCATCTGGCGCCTGCTGCACAGCGACTATCCGTACCCCGTCAACATCGGCAATCCGGACGAGATCACGATCCAGCAGTTCGCGGAGGAGATCATCAAGCTCACGGGCACGAAGCAGAAGATCGTGCGGAAGCCGCTGCCGAAGGACGACCCGACCCAGCGCCAGCCCGACATCAGCAAGGCCAGGAAGATCCTCGGTTGGGAGCCCAAGGTGGCGCGTGCCGAGGGGTTGAAGATCACCTACGCGGCGTTCAAGGCGTTGCCGAAGGAAGTGCTCTACAAGCAGGAGCATCGCGACTTCGAGGGCTACGTCCGCAAATGACGAAGGTCCTGGTCACGGGGGGCCTCGGCTTCATCGGCTCGCACACCGCGGTCGAACTGCTGGCGCGCGGCCACGAAGTCGTGGTCGCCGACAACCTCGCCAACTCGCGCGCCGAAGTGCTCGACGGCATCGCCGCGATCGCCGGCCATCGCCCGACCTGGGTCGAGGTCGACCTCGCCGACCCTGCGGCGTGCCGCGCGTTCCTCGCGGCGCATCCGGACTTCGACGGCATGATCCACTTCGCCGCGCACAAGGCCGTCGGCGAGTCGGTGCAGAAGCCGCTCGAGTACTACCGCAACAATCTGGGCTCGCTGCTCAACCTGCTGGACCACGTCGCCCGGCATCCGCAGTGCGCGTTCATCTTCAGTTCGTCGTGCACGGTCTACGGCCAGGCCGACAAGCTGCCGATCCGCGAGGACGCGGCGATCAAGCCTGCCGAATCGCCGTACGGCAACACCAAGCAGATCGGCGAGGAGATCCTGCATGACGGTGTTCTCGCCCACGCCTTCCGCGCCATCTCGCTGCGCTACTTCAACCCGATCGGCGCACATCCGTCGGCGAAGATCGGCGAACTGCCGCTCGGCGTGCCGCAGAACCTCGTGCCCTACATCACGCAGAGCGCTGCCGGCGTGCGCGGGCCGCTCAAGGTCTTCGGCAACGACTACCCGACGCGCGACGGCACCTGCGTGCGCGACTACATCCACGTCGTCGACGTCGCCATCGCCCACATTCGCGCGATGGAACGTCTGCTCGCGGGCAAGGGCACCGAGCCCGTCGAGGTCTTCAACCTCGGCACCGGCCAGGGCTCGACGGTCCTCGAAGTGATCGCTGCGTTCGGCCGCGCGACGACCGGCAGGCTGCAGTGGGAGTTCGCACCACGCCGCCCCGGTGACGTGGTCGCCGCCTATGCCGACACGCAGAAGGCCAGCAAGGTGCTCGGCTGGAAGGCCGAACGCACGCTCGATCAGGCGATGGCCGATGCGTGGCGCTGGCAGCTCTCGCTGCGCCCAGCGACGAAGTGACCCCACCGATACCCCGCATGCGCATCGCGATCCTCTCCTTCGAGTATCCCCCCGACACCGGGTTCGGCGGCATCGG
Organism: Planctomycetota bacterium; assembly: GCA_043740335.1. Classification (GTDB taxonomy): domain Bacteria; phylum Planctomycetota; class UBA1135; order UBA1135; family UBA2386; genus DASVAL01. The sequence goes on along the minus strand of JAYUCN010000226.1, from coordinate 870 downwards.
CACGTACGCCTACTACCAGGCGCGCGCGCTGGTCAAGAATGGCCATGACGTGCATGTGTTCGCGGGAGCCACGAAGCCGGGCCGCTTCTACGCCGAGCACGACGGCGTCAAGGTCACTCGCATCAAGCGCGACGGCTGGTTCAGCAGCATGCTCGAGTCGGCCCGCAACAAGCGCGCATGGTGGTTCCAGAACCGCCTGACGACGAGCTTCGATGCCTACGAAGCACTGCGCCACGAGATGGATCGCAAGCCGTTCGACTTCGTCGAGTCCCCCGAGTGCGGTGCCGACGCCATGGTGTCGACCACGCTGCTGTCCGTGCCGACCGCGATCAAGTTTCACTCGCCGGCGCGGCTGATCATGAACATCTACGACACGCCGAAGATCGATCGTGAACTCACGGCGTTCGCCGAGCAACTCGGGATCAACCAGGCGTCCGTGCTGACCTCGTGCAGCCAGTTCCTGGCCGACGAGGTCGGAGCGAAAATGCACGAGCGCGACCCGATCCACGTGATCCCGAACGGCATCGATGTGCCGATGTTCGATCGCGACGAGGGCATCGACGTGCACGCGCGCTTCTCACTGCCCAAGGACAAGAAGCTGATCTTCTTCGCCAACCGCATGGAGGAGCGCAAGGGCATCCACATCGTGCAGGAGATGGTGAAGCAGACGCTCGCCAGGTACTCCGACATCGCCTTCGTGTTCGCGGGCCGCGATCTGTTCGGCTATATGGAGAAGCGGATCCTGCCCTGGGTGAAGGACAACCAGCTGCAGTCGCGCTTCTTCTACCTGGGACAGCTCGACCTGCCGGCGGTGCGCGCGGTGCTCAAGCAGAGCGCCATCTTCCTGATCCCGAGCCTGTGGGAGAACTG
>JAYUCN010000225.1:0-2245 GCA_043740335.1 Planctomycetota bacterium | reverse complement strand
CACCGGCGACCTGATCATCTCCAAGTCCCGCACGAAGGCTGCGGTCAAGAAGTCCAACGTTTCGTCCGATTTCTACGGTGCGCTCGACGCCGTAGTTCGTGGCATGATCGCCGGCGCCGAGAAGCGCGCCGAGGCGAATGGCAGGAAGACGCTCCGTCCCCAGGATCTCTGATCCTGCTCGCCAACGGCCGGATCTCCACCGACTGAGTCTCCACCGACTGGGTCTCCACCGACTGGGCGCTGGCCCGCGTTGGCTTCTGCGACCTGGATTCCCCGCGGTCAGGGGCATCCAGGTCGTGTTGTTTTCCGGGCATCGCGATCAGCCGCCTTCGAGATCGTCGGCGACGCCGAGATCACGGAACGCGTCGTGTTCCTGCGCGAGCAGTTGCGTGCGCAAGCGGGCGGCGAGGTGTTCGAGTTCGTCGTCGCTCGCCGACGCGGCGACGGCAATCGGGTCGCCGTAGCTGACGACGATGCGCGCGAACGGTTTCGGGATCGTGAAACGATCCCAGCTGCGCATGCGCCACGCGCGGTCGCAGGCGACGCCGACTGGCAGGATCGGTGCGCCGCTGTCTCTGGCGAGCCAGGGCACGCCGACGTTCATCGTGTGACGCGGCCCGCGTGGACCGTCCGGCGTGACGACGAGCTGGTGTCCTTCTCGCAGCGTGTCCGCCATCTCGCGCAGTGCGCGCGCGCCACCGCGACTCAGCGAACCGCGAATGGCGCGGAAGCCGAACGTGCGCAGCGCCTTCGTCGCGAGGCTGCCGTCGTCGCTCGGCGACACGAGCACGCCGATGCCGCGACCTCGGTGCAGCGACATCGGCATGAGCACGAGCATGCGGCCGTGCCACATCGCGACGAGCCACGGGCGATCACTCGCGAGTGTCTGCATGCCGGGCGTGCCGCGGCGCTGCACGCGCCAGGTCAGCGCGAGCAGGCGCAGCAGCGAAGGCGCCAGCAGCTCGAGCAGCCACGCACCGACGCGGCGGCGGAACCGACGCCAGCGCGCGAGACCCTTCGTGTTGCGGCCCTGGGCGATGCGTTCGGCATCACGCGCGGCGATGCGTTCGCGGCGGGCCTGGCGCAGGGCACGGGGGTCCATGCACAGCAGCATGGCGTCCTACCTCCCCACCTGCATCAGCCGAACGGCACGCCGAGGTCGCGCGCGAGTCCGGTCAGCATCGCCGGCACCACGACGGCGGCTCGGCCTTGGTGGTACCGATCGCGGCGGTCGAGGTTGTCGGGTGCGTCGAGCGACTGCACCCAGGTGACCGCACCTGCTGCCCGCGCCTCCTGCAGCATGCCGGCGGCGGGCCAGACCTTGCCGCTCGTGCCGATCGCGAGGAAGTGCGTGCAGTTCGCCAATGCCTGGCCGATCTCGGGCAGATGGAACGGCACTTCGCCGAACCACACGATGTGCGGCCGCAGCCGTGTCTGGCCACACGCACGACACGGCACGAAGCGCATGGGATCGAAGTGGTCGCGATCGACGACGACTGCGTCGCACGCTTCGCAGCGCAGCAAGAGCAGTTCGCCGTGCATGTGCAGGACCTCGCTGCCGGCGCGCTCGTGCAGGTCGTCGACGTTCTGCGTCACGAGCGTGAACGCGTGGCCGGTGCCGGCGAGCGCAGTCGCCAGGGCGGCGAGGGCGCGATGCGCGGCGTTCGGTTCGACGGTGCGCAGCTGCGCGCGGCGTTCCTGGTAGAAGCGCCACACCCGCGCCGGGTCGCGGGCCCAGCCGGCTGGCGTCGCGACGTCCTCGACGCGATGGCCTTCCCACAGGCCGCCGGCGTCGCGGAACGTGCGCACGCCGGAGTCGGCACTGATGCCGGCACCAGTGAGCACGACGATGTGGTGGCGGGTGGTCATGGTCGGGTCAGCATCTCACCCGGCTGGACTCAATCCAGCAACGTGAACAACCGGCGGCACTCATCGTCCAGCTCGGCTTCGGTGCGCACGACGTGGCAGGCCACCACCTGCCGCAGGCAGAGATGGAACTCCTCGCGGGCCTTGGCATAGACGCGGTGCAATGCGTCGGCGTCCAACTGCCATTTGGCGGCGATCGCGCGGATCGGCAGGTTGCCGCCGATCCGCAGTTGCAGCAGTTCGACCTGCTGCTGCGCGGCAGCACCGGCGAGCGCCGCGCGCGCGCGCATCAGCTCGCCGGCCTCGCGCATCAGCGTGCGGGCCCACTCGCGGTCGAACACCTTGGACAGGTTGTCTTCGCGGCTCTCGATCTCACCGA
>JAYUCN010000224.1:0-2249 GCA_043740335.1 Planctomycetota bacterium | reverse complement strand
AGACGCTCGAGAAGGCTTCGGGCTTTGTGGCTGGGGCGAACCCTGTCGACTTCACGAAGATCCACGCCCTCGAGTATCTCGTCGATTTCGGGACGATCGATGACGTTCTTGCATCCTCCTTCATCGAGGCTCGACCCGAACTTGCCTCGGCCAGAATCCGTTACAACGTGCTCGTGTCCCAAGCGAAGGCTGCACAGATCGTCCGCGTGGATACCACGTGGTCGGGCCACCTCAGCCTGCCTCGGACCAACGCAGCGGGGGAACGCGTCGATCAACAGGTCACGTTGTCGGGCAACTCGACCGGAGCATGCGAGCGCATGCTGTTGTAAAAGATCGCCGCAAGGCTGCCGGGCGCGACCTCGACACCTGTCGAGGATCCTCTGTTTCGGCCGTCGAGCTACGCGTCGCCGCCGCGCAAGTTCGGCCAGCTCCAGCGCGATGCCGCCCGCGACACGCGCCGTCGAGTGCGCAGACCTGGCGACGGATAGGCCCCGGCCGCGGCAGCGCGCGGGAACATGGCCTGACCTGGCAACTCGCAACGCCGTGGAGTCTATTGCCCTCGGAGTTTCCCGGAGTTTCCCAAATGCGCGCACCCATCGTCGCTTCGCTGTTGTTCCCGCTCGCGATCGCCTCGGCATTGGCCCAATCCGCCAGTGTCCAGTTCTTCGGGTCCGGCTGTTCCTACCAGGGCCAGGCATTGGCCATCGCAGTACAGGGCCTGCCGCAGCTCGGCACGACCTTCACGTTCACCTACGCGGGCCCGAACCTGAACAACCAGCTGAGCATTCAGCCCGCGCTCGCGGTCGGCCTCGCTGCCAGCAACCTGCCCATTCCCAGCACGATCCTGCCGCAGCAACCGATCGGATGCACCGCATGGATCGTGCCGGAGGTGATCAACCTGATGCCGGTGACCGCGACGGGGCTGTTCGAGGATCACATCGACATGACGGTGCCGAACGATCCCTCGTTGTCGGGGCTCCTGTTCACGGCCCAATGGCTCGCCATCGTCGTGCAATGCGGCATCGTGGCCCCGTGCTGGCTCCAAGCGCTGCCGACCTCCAACGCCGCGCTCATGACGGTCGGCCTCTGAACGACAAGTTCTCGCGCTGCTGACCGGGCCATCGCTCCGGGCACCCTGCTACTTGTGCCCGTGCTGTTGCTCGAGGTGCTCGCGCAACGGATCGGCGCCGAAGTCGTGTTCGAAATCGCGCCACACGGTGTGCACATGGTTGCTGTCGTTCTGCGTGCAGTCGTACTCGATCGCGAAGTGCACGCCGTGGATGCGATAGTAGTGGCCCTGGCCACGCTGAAAGCCGCCGGCCCACGCAAACGACAGCTCGTCGAGACCGTGCGCCTTGATGCGCGCCAACTCCGCCGTCGCGAACTCGGCGCGCTGCACGTGGGCGTATTCTTCGATGAGGCGCCACAGCACGCCGCGCTGCGTCTCGTTCATCGCCGACCACGGCAGACCCCGACGTTCGCCGAGCGTGGCGGGAGGCTTGCCCGGCCCGAGCACGATGTCGTCGGGTGCTTCGGCCGCGATGACGGCGCGCGCGAGCTGCGCCTCGTCGAGCAGCAACAGGAACGCGCGCGCAAGATCCTCTTCGGCGCCGAGCACCCGCCGACGCGCCTTCTGCTGGTCCAGGACTTCGTGGGGATTGCTGCCGAGGAACTGCGGCGTGTGACCGACGAGCTGGCCTTGCCGCACGGCGACCTGCAAGGACACGTGGTGGCCCTGGAACCGCACCGAGTAGCTGCCAAGGGCGGCGGGTTGCCCGCAGACCAGCAGCGCGTAGCGGTCCGGATCGCGGTGGCTCGCGTCGCGCCCCGCCTTCACCTCGAGTTCATGCAGCACGTTCTCGATCGCCACGATCGCCAGGGTCTTGCCATAGCCGCGGACACTGAGCATCGCGCGCAGCACGTCATGGGCCTTCTGCTTCTGGTCCGCGTCCAGCGACCCGAGTTCGACACCCGCGTAGCGGCCGGGCACGAAGTTCCAGCTCGTGCGCTCGGCATCGTCGAGGGCACGCTGTGCCTGTTTGCGCACGTCGACCGGCAAGGCATCGAGGAAGGCAGTTGCGGCACGCGCCACCGCCGCGGTGGCACCAGCACCAGCACCGACCGCCGGGGCCGGTTCCTGTTTCCAGATCGCCAGCCCGCTCGTGGCGGCGAACAAGATTGTGATTCCGGCAGTGATCGGTGTGTTCATCGGTACCTCACGATGCACCGAGCGCCTTGGCCACGACGGC